>JAHLFQ010000035.1 GCA_018883705.1 Candidatus Cellulosilyticum pullistercoris | reverse complement strand
TTCGTTTCCAAACGTTATCCCCCTGCATAGGGCAGGTTACCCACGCGTTACTCACCCGTCCGCCACTAACTTCGAGGAGCAAGCTCCTCTCAGTTCGTTCGACTTGCATGTGTTAAGCACGCCGCCAGCGTGCATCCTGAGCCAGGATCAAACTCTCATATAAAAGTTTGTATCTGCTCGAGTTTTAATACTCTTTACTAGTACGTTTCGTACTCATTTTGAATTAGCTTAAAGCTAATTCTTTATGAATCGACTGGTTTTATGGTTACTATTTTGTTTTCAAAGTTCATTATTATTAAGGTTTATTAACCATTTCATGTCGTTGCTTTTCGCTACCGACTCGTATTATGTTACATTATTTTAGTGTGCAAGTCAATACCTTTTTTATAACTTTTTATAGAATGTATTTTTAAGTTCTATCCATTCTATTATAGGAATTAAAATACCTTAAAATCAATACTACGTTTTATGTGAAAAAGGCCATCTAAAATCTATGATTCTACATATCTTATATAGGAACATAGATTTTAGACATTCCTTATTAATAGCCTCTTCATCAAGCTACAAATCTTAATCATTATTCTTTCTTAATTCACTTGGACTAAATCCATGTAATCTTTTAAATGCACGTCTAAATGATTGAACGCTATTATAACCTACTTTTTCACTAATATCGTTAATATTTAAATCTGTTGTTTTAAGTAATTCACAGGCTTTATTGATTCTTTGGTTCTCTACATATTCTGTAAAGTTTACTCCTGTTTGTTCTTTAAATAAACTCGATACATATCCTTCTGAGATATTGAAGTTAGTAGCAATCATTCCTAACCCTAGGTTAGCATTAACGTACTCTTCATTAATATAGTTTAAAATACGATGAATAAGCTTGCTTTGTTGTACTTTTTTCTCTTGGCTATAGGTTGCACTAATTCCTAAATATAAATCCTTCATTTTCTTGAAGCATTCTTTAATTCCTTCTTCAGTCTTCGATACCATATACTTTTCTATACTACTAATATAGAATTGTGTATCATCTTGCCTGGTTAGTTTAAGAATTGTACCTTTTATTTCTATATAAAGTTTATCTATTGTACTTTCTTTCAGATTTTTATTTTCAAAGTTCTCTGTATAGACAATATCTAATAACTTTTTAATCCCCTCACTATTTCCCTCTTTAATATAAGCTACCAGTTGTTTCTCTAAGACTTGAGGATAATAATACATCGTTTGATCTTCTTTTATGTTACTATATTCAATAAAATTACTTTCACCTTCTTGAATCCCACTCTTTAGCGCAGATTTAGACTGTTCAAAGGCCCTCCATAATTGAAGTAGATTATTACACTCGTCACTAACTCCCCAATGAGGTGTTACCTCATATTCACTTCTCATTTCTTGATTCACCTTATTAATACTCTCTTTCAACATATCATAGCTAATATTAACTTTAGGTAAAATAATAGTAATTGTTAATTGGTCTAAATCATAAAAGAACATTTTTTCAGATATGATATTTTGTATCGTTTCTTTTAAAAGTAACTTAAGTAAATTAACATCTTCTAAGGTTTGCTCATCTAAATTAAACATATCATTATTACCAAAGAAACGACAGTTAATCACCCAGTAAGCATCTGCATGAAGATCGATTTGTGTCTTTTGGCAAATGTATCTTAATTCTTTTTCGTTGGCAAATTCACCTTTAATCAATTTCTGGAATAAAACAGATTCAAGATATGGTTTTTGTTTTTCTATTTCATCTGCCAAAATACGTTTTTGTGACACAATTTCAGTTAGTGTTCCACTTAGTGAACTGGTAGATGCAATTTCCTCTACTTCTATATCCTCATCCATATCCATAAGTTGTTTTTTGAATTCTTCAATAGGTTTACCACTACGATTTGCCATATAATAAGAAATCACAACACCAGTTACGACTGCTAAAAGAAATAGAAGTGAGATAGTAACCTTTAAATTAGTCAGTTTATGCATGATAACATTTTCAGGCAAAATTAAAGTATATGTCCAACCTGTATTTGATGACTTTAAGTTAAATACTGTACTTTTAATGCCATTGATTTTTTGCGTAAAGATTTCTTTACCATAGTTTTTTTCTAAAATAACTGGTGCCTCTATCTCTTGATTTGATAACTCTAAGAGTACTTGTCCCTCTTTATCCGAAATAAATAAACTAGCACCATCTTCTATATTTACATTATTAAAATAATTTTTGAGCATATCCTTATTAATAGCACATACTATAGCTCCTTGAACGGGCTTATTGACACCGAACGGAACTTTTTGGATGCATTTAATCTGCTTATCTGTTACGATATATCGTCGATAATTTTCCGGGTTTTCTAATTCAGCAATCCATTCTTCATATGGCATATTTTCTTTCAATACCATCTTATGAAAAAGTTTTGTTTTATATAAATCATATCTAGTCACTATATAATCCGTTTTATTTATGTATAAATATATATCCCCTAGTAAATCGGTATTAGCATACTTAAATATATAAGCCATTTCTGATATTGTCTTTGATGCTGCTGAATAAAATTCATTAGATTGATCTAGTTCTTTATTGGCAAATGATATAATTGTACTATTATCAGCACTTTGCATCATGAGTGACTGGATTATATCGAGCTGTCCATCTATTAAATTCTTACTGCGTGTCAGCATCGATAGATTATTTTGTTTTATTTCTTCTTTAACTGTGTTGAAGGCAAACTGGTAACTTAATAAGCATACTAACAAAGGGATTAATAAAACCCCTGCATAAGAAACCATAAACCTAAAGATAGAATTGTGTAAGTACAACTTTCTTAAGTTCTTCATTTGCATTCTCCCTACTCCATTTATATTCATTAGAAACCAATTTCTCTTTATCATTTTTAATAATTTTTAATGAGTATACTATATATTATGTACTAAAATCACAAAAAACACAACAAATAAATTTTGAACTACTTTACTTGTTGTGCTTTTTTTACATTTTATGAGTTGTTTTTGTGTTCTTTATTTACAATAATTAGTAAATTCATTAAACATATATCTTGATTCCTAATTATTAGCGAATCCATTCTGTGTATGCAAGTAAAAATGGTGCAACACCTTTGGCTTCATTTTCAACAACTGGCTCAGACATATAGTATTCAAAAGAACCGTCCCTCATATCTTTACCACCAAGTCCAGCTACTAAACAAATACCACCTAGTGATAATTCACCATCTTTTTCTTTTAAGTATTGTTTTTCAATACCTTCAAATCCTTTTGCCCCATAAGCTCTATAGCGTTCAGGTAAATATCCTAAACGAACACCTTTCATAATAGCACATGACATCATTGCACTACCACTTGTCTCAAGATAATTACCTTCTCTATCACCTTTATCTGGTACTTGATACCACATACCTGTTTCTTCATCTTGATATTTAATCATGCTATCTACAAACTCTTTAAAGATAGACATAAGTTTACGATATTCATAGAAAATTTGTTCATCCATTTCTTCTAATGTATCTACAAGTGACATGGCAAACCAACCTAATGAACGTAACCAATAATTTTGTGAAAGTCCTGTCTCTTTGTCGCACCAGAACATTTCTCTAGATTCATCATATGCATGATAGTAAAGGCCTGTTTCTGAATCTTTCATGTTTTTTTCTACATTAAGGAACTGACGATAGATATCCATGTAGTTACCCATTTTATTAAATCTTGTTTCATATGCCATGTAGAATGGTTGTGTCATATATAAACCGTCTAACCAAACTTGATTTGGGTAAATTAATTTATGCCAGAAGTTACCTGATTCTGTACGAGGTTGACCTTGAAGTTGTTTGTAAAGTACATCAATTGCTTTTCTGTATTTTTCTTTACCTGTTAAATCGTAAAGTTTGTAAAGATTTTTACCTGCATTGATATTATCAAGATTATACTCTTCAATATTATAGAATTTGATATTACCATCTTCCTCTATGTAGAAACTAGTGAAGTCATCAGCAAACTTAAGATATTTTTCATCTTGTGTATATTCATACATGCCTAATATAGCTGTAATCATACATCCATCAATATAGTTCCAAGATGCACCTTTGCCTTGTCTGATTTTTTCAATATTCCAGATTGGTTTATCTGGTGTACTTTTTTCGATTAATTCATCAATGTACTGTCTAATTCTATCCAATTTCATATCCCCCTTATTTTTCAATGAAGTTTCCTACTGATTCAATATCTTTTTCTTTTCCTTCATAACCAATAACTTTTACATTATCTAAAGTTAATTTATTAATATGTCTTGCAAAGATACCCATTTTACTCACTGGATCCAAGAAACTCATCATAGCTGGTACTCCTGGCTTAGCATCTTCTTTAAAATCGAACACAATATTTTCAAGTTTAACTTCTTCAATTGGGCTTTCTGGAAGTCCGTAGAAGAATGCTGCTGCTACTTCACTATTATGACAAGTAATGTCTGTGAAAGTTAAGCGTTTAATAGATGGTGTCATTTCATCTACTGGTAAAGCTTCTTTGCTATATACGTATTCGCTCTTACCATCTGGATCGCAGTAGTAGTACATATTAATAACAAATGGTGTATAAACTCCATCCATTTCAATATTGCTAAAGTTAATTTGATCTAAAATAGAATCTTTTCCTCTACCACGACGTGTTTTAATACGAAGTCCTCTATCTGTTTCTCTAAATAAACATTGAGATACAGATATATTTCTTACTCCACCAGCGATTTCACTACCTACTACTACTGAACCATGACCTTTTTCCATGATGCAGTTTCTAATTGTGAAATCTTCAGATGGTTTTTTGAATTTTTTACCCATGAAGAGTTTACCTGATTTAATCGCAATACAGTCATCACCAACTGAAATTTTAACCCCAATAATATCTACGTTTTTACATGATTCTGGGTCAATTCCATCTGTATTGTGTGAGTTATATGGGTTTTCGATATCCATGTCTAAGAACTTAATGTTTTCTGAGAAATATGGATGCATTGTCCATGAAGGTGAGTTTTGTACTTTTAACCCTTGGATTACGATATCTTTACAGTTACATAAAAATACTGTACGTGGACGCCATGCACGCTTTTTATTTTTAACATCAATCCACCAATCTCCATTTTGACCGTTTCCATCTAATGTTCCTTTACCAATGATTTTGATATCTTCTACATTAATACCTGTAATAAGGGATGCCATAGAAGTAAGTGGATTTCCTTCCCATGTTCCTAAGTAATATTCATCTGTTTCATCCGTTGTTGTTGTGTACCCTGGTAAAATAGGATATTTATTTCTATCTGTTACACCTAGTAATGTTGCATTTTCATCTAATTCAATGGTAATGTGACTCTTTAAGAATAATGGTGCTGTTAAATATGTACCTGCTGGAATATAAACACATCCACCATCTGGACAAGAAAGAATCGCTGCTTGAATCATGCTTGTATCTTCTGTCTTACCATCACCAATTGCTCCAAAGTTTTTTACGTTTAATCTTACAAATTCTTTATCTGTTACAAACTCTTTTTTTGCAAAGATTTCTTTATCATTACCAATTGCTAATTCATAATTTGTATTTGGCTCAAGATTATAGACACTAAATACATTTCTTGCTTCATCTTTTACAACGCATTCATTATTAATATAAATATTATATTTTTCCTTTGCATAGTAGATATCTTGATTCACTAATTCTGCTGTAATACTTCTACTTGTTTTTTCAATAATTTTAAACTCCATAATTAACCTTCTTTCCCTGTTTCTCTGTATAAAATAATATATTAAACCATTTAATCTTTTTATAACTTTAAGATGATTAAATCTATCTATACTTCCTTCATGCTTACTTTAACTACTTGAACAGGATAATCCTTACTATACACTTTTACTTCAACCTGATCTGTTAATGCAGGAAGTATGGCCTCAAAAGTAACCTTTTTCCAATGTAAACCTACTCTTCTTCTCTGTGTATAAGTTCTGCCGTTATATACCATATCTAAGCAGAGTTCTGCATAGTCATAGCTATCCTTTGTAATCTTACACTTGCTATAATCTTCTTCTGGATTAAATATTTCCGGGAAATATCTTGCGATAATTTCTATTTCTACCTCTCTCGTTTCCTGGCTCATAGAATAGTTTACTATTTGGCTAAGTTTTTGGTCCTCCATTACATCAATACATCCTGAACATCCTTGTGGTAAACACTGATCGGCAGGTACATAAGGTGCTATTCCCTCTTCTATATGCCAACCTTTAAGTTCTTCTTCTGTTCCCACTAAGTTGTAAGGCATTAACTCATTACCTCTAGCTTTTCTTCTATTTAATCCCTTTGATGTATAGACTTTATTCTCTACGCCATCCCATTCTATATTGACTTGATTTAAGCTGAATTCACCTTCTTTAACTACTAAGAAGTGTACTTTATCGTAATCCATAGCTTGGCTTATTAGTGTTTTTGGTAGTATGTATTTGCCATCTTTCCTTTCAAGTTTTACATAATGGCCTACTTGTGCTTTTCCCTTTGGATAGTCATTAGAAAAACCAATAGCTGTGTAAGGATAAGGGATCGTATCAGCTCCCTTTCCATTTATCTTAGTTAGTTTCCCAGGAATATTTGTTGCAATTCTTGGATAAGGTAATGCCAATATTGCTTCATCTGTTACTTCTTTTACTGTAAAAATAACATCTTTAAAGTGAGGATTATCGCTCGTATAGGTATCCCCTACTTCTACTCCATACCTTGATTCAATATCAAAACGTTGATAGAAAGTAGGTGTTGGATAAGGTGCTTTCATAATATCCTTTACATACACATCTGCATTTACTTCACCTAAATCTAATGCTACATACTCTAATCCTAAAGAAGTACTTGGTAAAATAGCTGAAATAAGTGCTACATCCTTAAAATTAACTGCTTCTCCGTTTTGTAATTTTAGGTACTCGCTTATTACAGGATCATGCTCCGCTGCTGTTACATCGTCTACGCGTTTTTCATCTACTAGGCAACTATGTCCTACATTTATCTCTTTAAAAAGCTTCGCTCTTTCCTCATTAGTATTAAATATAAGTGCTTCAACATTTGTAAATTCTTCTCTTAATCTAAAAAGTTTGAGACTCTGTCTTGGTCTTGGCAATTGATTTAGATAAACCTCGAAATTATCAGAAAGTAAATGATTGCTTCGTGTTCCAGGATGTGTCCCACTCCAGAATGGCACATAGTCTGTACCTCTTGTTTCTCTTACTTGGTCAATAATATCTATAAATTCACACCCATATTCATGAGCAATTTGCTTTAATCCTATTTGAAGCCCTGGGCCAAAGTTTGTATGATATTCTGTAGCAATAATCGGTATCGCCCCTAGGCCTTTTACTGTTTCTATTGTTGCTCTTAAATCATTTAAGTATTGTTCTTCGTCCATATATTTAAGGTCATTGGTATAACTTACGAAAAAACCATATTTAGGTTTAATATCACACCATGATAATTGGTCATGATAAATGGGCATATTCTTTCTCATACGATCAAGATTTCCTCTGTAAGTATCTCCTGACTTTGCGAAATTCTCATAATTATAATCGGAAAATAAGCTTAGCTTACAAATGTAGGCTTTCCCCTCAACACTAAAATGACTCTCTGTATAACTATCTCCGATAAATCCAATCTTATCTGCATTTCCTACATTGAGTACTTGATATTTTGCCTTTCGCTCCAACTAAAGCCCTCCTCCTCTATCTATTATGCTATTATCATCATCTCATATTTCATTTTAGATTTCTATGCCATATCTAGTTGTAATCTGTAAATTATATATAATATTGTCATTAAATCGATATCTACCCATACTACGCACGGTTTCCGATACTTATATTGATGTACATCAATAAGAATCCACCAGTTTAGCTGGTGTTTTTTTACATTCGTCCTAGAGGGCATTGTTACTAACAGTGCCTCAAGGCACATACGTGATTCTGCTAGCCGTATGAAAATCTTTACTTGATACCCTTGAAAGGGTCTATATATTCTTTTAAACTTATCTGGTCTGTTATCATGTCTTCATGCAGTTGATTTTATATATCTTTCTATAACTTGTTTATTTCGGCCTACTGTACTTACATAATAACCTCTACACCAAAATGTCTATTTCCGTATTTATATTTAAGATTTCCAAACTTCTCAAATATCATTAAACTACTTTTACCCTTTAATATTCCCATAAATCTTGAAACACTCATCTTTGGTGGTATAGAAACTAACATATGTATATGATCTTTACAAGCATTTGCTTCTATAATTTGTACTTCATATCTTTCACATAACAATCTCAATATTTTACCTATTTTGTATGTGCTAAACTATTTTCATCCATTTGGATATCTCCTTTTGTTTTAGATTTGGCTGGCAAAACCGTATCTATTATAACAAAAGGAGATTTTTTTATCATTTCTCACGCTAAAGCTTTACGGAACTACCTGCATAGCAGGTAGTATTCTCTATACAAAAAAGAGTAATACCCTATAAAAATAATTTATAAGGTATTACTCTTTTATAATTTAATTTATTCTGCTATGAGTTCTCTGCACGAGCTAATGAATTAGTTTTTGTTAGAGAATGTAGCTGTTTGAGATGCTGAATCCCAAGATGCAGATACACCTAAAGCAGAAGCAATGAATTTCATTGGAACATAAGCTCTACCATTTACAAGTTCAGCTTTTGTATCCATTTTAATTTGTGTTCCATTTACAGTCATGATATCGCTACCTACTGTAACTTGGATAATTTTTTCTCCAGCGATGATTGTAGCTGTAGAGTTAGCATATAATACGTTTGATGTATCAAGACCAAAAGCATATGCTATGTATCTTACAGGTACCATTGTACGGTTATCTTTTAAGTAAGCTGGTGCATCCATTGTATTTTCTACACCATCAACTGTATATGTAGAAGATCCAATTTTGAATGTAGATGTTACTGCTTTAAGAGCACCTGTTTTGATATCTTCTGTGTTTGGTGTAGTAATTTTGATGAAGTCTTCTACTACATATGTATCTGGTTCAACACTTGTGTAATCAGCAACAACTTCATCTGTTAATGCTGTACCATAGAATTCTACGTCGAATGTACCTTCTGGAACAGCACGGCTTGTTGTGAATTCTAAGTCAGAAATAGTAATTTTTCCAGCTTCTGTAGATGTTCTTTTTACTTCAATGTGTAATTGAGTTTTTGCTTTATTAAGAGATACTTCTCCAAGTGTTATACCTTCAGCTTTTACTGTTGGAAGTGTACCGAATGTGATACCGTCAGCTTCTGGAGCATCTACAACGATATATCCTTTTTGAAGCATTGCTTTATCTGTTTCAGCAATTACGATTTCACCTGAAGTTTGAGCTTGAAGACCTACTTTAAGTTCAGCTGCTTTTGCTTCAACTGTAACTGGAGATACAACATCTGCAACTTTACAGCTTAATTCATCTTCAGCACCAAGTTCTGCAAGTGCACGACCTGTAGCTACAAGTTTTACTTCACCTGTTGATTGAAGAGATGTAGCAACTGGAATTGTAAGTGTAAGTTCATTTACTTCATCTTGTGTTACTTCAACAAGGTTTTCTAATGTAAATCCGATTACTTGACCTTTAGCATTAATTTCAACATCTTTAACTGTTGCGCCTTTAGCGTCATCTTCGAATTTAACTTTTTTAGCTTTGATTAAATCGTTTAAAGTATCCATTGCAACTTCTTTGTAAGCGTTAGAAGTAGCTTTAGGCATTGACTTAAATCCTGTGAAATCCATATCAGCAGCACCGAATAAGTATCCGTTTTCTAATGTGAATTCAATAGTTCTATCATCAACTAAGCTATCTTTAACTGCTTCTTTAAGTTGAACTTTTACGTAGTTTTTGTTTACGATTGCGCTTCTACCTGCTTTAATTGTAGCTGGTGCATCACATGTTAATGTTACACCGTACTCAGAAACTACACCTACAACATAATCTTTTTCTTTGATGAAATCATCATCATTTACAGATGATATAGTTACTGTTACATCACCAGTTGAAGCTGTTTTATTTGTAGGAACTACTTTGATTCCTGATAATTCGATTTGTCCACGAGCTGATCCATCTACCCAGTTTGGTAATGTTACAATAATAACTTGAGTATCTTTGTTATTATTACGTCCACTTGTACCATATTCAACTGCAAATCCATCTTTACCTACTTCGATTTCACCTTTAGAATAGAAACCTCTTTTACCAGTTGCTTTAATTCCTTTTAATGAAAATTCAAGATCTGAGCTTGAAGAGATTTCAATTTGTACTTTGCGATTTTCAGAGTTTGCGATTGCACCAATAACTTCTTCGCTTAATACTAATTTAGAGATTTCTCCACCATCAACTGTGATTCCTGTTTTTGCATCATCTACAGCTACAGATAATTCTGTGTTATCTTCATTTGTAGCACCTACTGTGTAGCTACCATCAGATACGAAAGAGTCTGCTCCGTCTACTTTTACAACTACAGCATTAGCTTTAGTTACTTTAGCAAAAATTGGAACAATAAGAGTATCTTCTTTAGTCCATTTCCCTTGAACATCCACTCTTAATTGAGCTTTACCAGTTTTAGTAATTGTTAAAGTACCCTCTTCAGTTTCATATACTAATTTTAGGTCTTTGACAACTTCAGCTGGTTTTTTACCATTAAATTCTGTACCATCAATTGTTCCAGCTTCTGCAACTAATAATGTAGCTGTACCTGTTAAATTTGCTAACTCAGAGAATTTTCCGTCTTCTGTGTTTAAGTAAGCTTGAATAAATGCTTCATCTGAAAATTCAGCATTTTCTAATTCTACAAAAAATGTTTCTTTTGTTTCATTAAGTTCATAAGTTGCTTTTGGATGAAGCTCTAAGTTAGAGATTTTTCTTGTAGATGATTCAATTTTGTATGCTGTTCCAGTAGTTCCAACAGTTACTTTTTCTGTTGTATAGCCCATTGTGCTACCTTTAACTACTTTGATTGTATTGTGTAAGCTATTTGTTGTATCTGCCATAGTTACTACTGGTACTGCCGATACTACCATTGCACTAGCTAATACGACTGCTAATTTTTGACGTAATTTCATAATGTCCTCCTGAATGTAATTTACATAATTTAAAAAGAATTTTTATTCTTTTATGTTCTCAATTATACTTGAACATTATTTTATATGTCAATAATTTCAGTTTTATTGTAATTTTTCTGTAATATGCTCATATTTTTACTATATATTTTATATAATTTAAATAAATACTTATTTTTTATATTTTTTAAATTTTACATAATTAATTTCCATAATTATTTAACTAATTCCTATGTCTAATATTTTACATTATCTCTTTAAACCAGCTTTTTTTCAATTATCACTTGTAAATCGCAAAATAATTTTTAAATATGAATCATATTTATTTACATATTTTTCAAAATAAAATGACCAAAATGCAATATCTAAAGAAAGTTAGTATTTATCACAGCTAATACATATCATTAAGACATCATATTTCGTTTTATTATCTGGTAGAGTAGGGAGGTGAAATTTTCACCTCCCCCTCATCAAACCGTGCATGCGATTTTCCCGCACACGGCTTTCCGATATTCTTCTTTCTAGTGCATTCATCTTCTAAGATGCTAGATAAACTATCCCTTCTCTTTTGAGAAGGGTATACATTTGTTTTATTCCCTTTCTTCTTGGTCTTATCTGCCTTTTATGGTTGTACCATATTGTAAACTTTTCTAATACATACCAGTCCAGCTTATTTAACTGTTTTCCTGCATTTTTAAGACCGTAATAATTTTAAATCCTTCTTTTCCATCCCAGAGATTTACAAATCGCGTCTTTTCAGGGTGTAATTGTATCTCTAGCTTTTCCATGATGTCA
>JAHLFQ010000230.1 GCA_018883705.1 Candidatus Cellulosilyticum pullistercoris | reverse complement strand
GCCATCTGATAGCGTCTTTGATAGTTATTAACGAATAAATAACCAGATTTTCCGTTGTGTCTGATACTGGTTCTTAAATCCGTAAGGTTACTAGGATAAAGTGGATTACTTTCTGGTATATGAGCTGGCATCTCACAAAGGCTGCTTCCAAAATCCTTAATGAACATCGTTAATAATTTTATTTCCTTATAAGTTTCTGATACTTGGCCATATGCTCTAATAGGTGCTCTGAAATCATAATTTAACTCCGGTAAGTCATTAACAGAACCTGTGGCTTTAGACTCTTGTAAGAAAGAAAGCTTTCCTTTAGGATTGGTGCCACCATGATACATATAATACCCTAAGAGATTCACACCACTTCCTAGCTTCACCATAGACATTGCTCCAATATCTTTAGAATGTGCGATAGGTCTACGATGATGCGTCACTTGAAGTCCACCACCAAGCTCAGCTGTCAGATAAGGAAACTTACTGATATCAAAAGTAATTCCTTCACCAAATCCATAGTCACTTCCTATATTGTGATCATTTCGCTCATGGGTAAAAATATAATTACCACTTGGCTCAATCTCGGTTAAACGTTGATCCCAAGGTGCCTCACAGTAACCACCCATAACAGGAATAAGTCCTCCTGTCATAGCACCTCCCCATCCTGTGGCTGTATAAAGAGGGACATCAAAACCGATTTCCTTAGCCATTTGAGTGAGTCTTTTCATATGTATTTCCCCTGCATCTCCATTTAATCCACCACAATGCCCATATTCATTCTCGATTTGTATACCTATAATGGGTCCCCCATCTTTTAGTAGAAGTCCTTCTACTTGTTCATAAATTTTGCTATAAAACTTATGAACAGCCTCAAAATAAGCTTCATCATTGGTACGTACTTCAAACTCTTTCTTTAACAGCCAGTCTGGAAATCCCCCATTTCTTACTTCTGCATGACACCAAGGACCGATACGAAGTACCACATAAATATTGCATTTTTTACAAGTCTCCACAAAAACCCTTAAATTTTTATTTCCCGAGAAATCATACTCTCCTTCTATTTCCTCATGATGAATCCACAAAATATAACTAGAAAGTACATCTACACCTCCTGCTTTCATTTTTTCGATAGATTCTTCCCAATACTGACTTGGATATCTGGAGTAATGCATTTCTCCCATAATAGGAAACCAAGGTGCACCATTTTTTACTAAGTATTTTTCATTATATGCAAAGCAATCCCCACTCATTTTTTGTGTATCCATTTCCATTCCTTTCATCCTCTTCTCTTTTTTGTCTTATTCTTTAACGGCTGAACCACCCATACTTGTAATCATCGTTTTTTGCATAATCACAAAGAAAATAATAAATGGTATGGCAATCAGTAGTGCACCCGCTGCAAAATTTGTAAATTCATTTTTCTTTTCTGTTAAGAAACTGCTATATAAACCTAGCGCTAAAGTTTGTTTATTAGAAGAACGAAGTACCATCTTAGGGAAGATATAGTCCATCCAAGGTGCTGTAAAACTTGAAATACCTAAGAAAATAATGATAGGTCTTGCTATAGGGAAAATAATACTTCTAAAGATTTTGAAGTGACTTGCCCCATCAATCCTGGCTGCTTCATCTAAACTTTTTGGAATGGTATCAATATAGCTTTTTACCATCCACGTATTATAAGGAATATTTCCTGCAAGATAAACTAAAATCAGCCCCCAAAGTTTATCTAATCCTCCGATTCTAAGTAAAATGACATAGATGGCTACCATCCCGACAAAAGAAGGAAAAATTTGAAGAATTAACATTGCCATCATCATTTGTTTTTTCATTACAAAATGAAAACGAGAAAATACGTAAGCACTTAATGAGGCAATACAAATGGTAGCAAGAGAGGTACATACCGCTACATATAAAGTATTTTTAAACCACTGTAAGTAATCCGTGTTATTAAACAAATATTCAAAATGTTTCAATGTAATACCATCACCAAAAGGCACGATACTTAATGCCGCAATAGAATTTCCTGGTGAAAAGGCACCACTTACTACATAAATGAGCGGATAAATAACAAAGACTGAAGTTCCTAATAGAAATATAAGAATGAAGGTTAGATTAAACTTTCTAATAATCTTGTGATTCATTATAATTCACCATCCTTATATGATTTTGTTCTTCTAAAGTTATAGATTGCAAACGGTGCAAGAACGACAAAGATAACAACTGCAAGCACGGCTGCATAGTTATATTTAAGTAAATTAACTGTGAGCTTATAAATCCAAGTGACTAGAATATCTGTTCCACCTGCGCCTGTTGTCGTACTATCTGCAACAACTGGATAGCCAGTGGTTAAGAAGAAAATGGCACCAAAGTTATTAATATTATGGGTAAAAGACATGATGATAAGAGGTGTGGTTTGATAAAGAACAAGTGGTAAAATAATTCTCTTAAAAATCTGGAACTGATTAGCGCCATCGATAGTGGCTGCTTCATAAATATCATTAGAAATTGCTGTCATAGATCCTGTAATAAGAAGCATGAAGTATGGAAATCCTGCCCATAAATTGACTAACACACAGACAAACTTGGCTAGCCATTCATTACTCAGCCATGGAATTGCTGATGAAGTAATCCCTAATTCAATAAGCGTTCGATTCACAATACCAAAACTGCCATTTAACAAGTTTGCCCATACTAACATACTAACAACTGCTGGTACTGCATAAGGTAAGATAAAAATCGTTCTAAATAAAGGAGCAATTTTAAGTTTACTTTGTTGAAGTACGACTGCCATAATCATGCCCCCAAAATAACAAGTGAAAGTTGCAAGTGCACCCCAAACCACTGTCCATAATGCCACTCTACCAAATCCTGTTGACCAAGCCGCATTTCCTCCAAACATGGTTTTAAAGTTGGAAAGTCCAACCCAGTCCACCGTATTATTAGGTGGAATATTATTAGGCGCTGCATAGTTAGTAAACGCGACACATGCTGAGAAAACAAGCGGAACCACTACAAAGAAAAGGACAAGCCCTACACTAGGTACAAGCCCGAAGATAGGAAAGGCTTTTTGTACTGTACTAGAGATTATATGCTTCTCACTTTTAAAACTACCATGTACACAATAAGCATCATAAGACTCCAAGGCACTTCTTACTGAAATAATATAAATGGCTACAAAAATAAATAAAATAGCTAGTATAATCACACCATCAATAAGCATAAAAATGGAATTATCTCTCATCTTAATTGGAACATCTGGCTGAGGACTTCCTAGTGTTACTAAATTAATCAGTTTATTGACGATTATCGGTGAAAATGCTAACATTAAAATTTCAATTAACGCATAAAAAGCACCTTTTAAATATTCTTTTAAGTAAATAATATGCCCTAATCCCATAAACAAAATAGAAGTTAACATGACCTTTTTTCTAGAAGAACCATCTGTTTGAATTGCAATCTGCATAAATTCACCCCTCAATTATGTATTTGCTTTGCCAAAAAGGTGCACAGACTGCTCTGTGCACCTATCTTTAGATGAATACTTCCCTTACTGAGCTAAGATTGTACTGTTACAAGCATCTAATTCAGTTTGAACATCTGCACCATCCCAAATATTAGCACTTGCTGCTTTCATCGCATCCCAGAAACCATTCATTTGTGGAATAGATGGCATTGGGAAGGCATAATCTAGTTGCTTTAAGAAACCAGCAATATATGGACTTTCTACTTCACAATTTATAGCTGGAAGAGAACCTGTTAGATCGAAACGTAATTTTTGCATCTCTTCTGACATTAGAAATTCTGCAAATAAAGCAGATTCCTCAGGATAATCTGTATAAGCAGATACAAACATTGCTCTTGTTCCAGAGAAAGATGCTGCAGGTGTATCGTTACCTGGTAAGCTTGGAAGTGGTGCTACACCAAAGTTAAGTCCGGCACTTTCAAAAGTAGCCACATTCCATAAGCCTGTAATATAAAGTGCTACATTACCGCTACTAAATGCTGCGTCGCAGGCAGCTGTTGTTAAGTCAGCTGATGGAATATCTAGTGCACTTCTTAAACCTTGGAAGAATTTCATACCTTCTACTGAAGCTTCTGAATTAATATTTGTATTACTTGTATCTGTACCATCTGGTCCAAATAGACGGTTATCTTCGCTCGTTGTAAAGATGATAGTATAGTAACCATTTTCAACATCCATCATAAATCCATATTGATTATTATGTTCTGCATTGAACTTTTCACTAAAAGCCTTTAAATCTTCCCAAGTTGTTGGAACTTCTGCTTCATCAATTAAATCTTTATTATAAAATAGTGTATAAGTTTCTGCTGAAACAGGATACCCATACATTTTCCCGTCATATGTAAGTGCTGATGTACAAGCACCTAGTGCTGTTTGAGCTACTTTATCGGCATCCTTGGTAGCAAGAATATGCCCTCCTGATACCAGTTCCCCTAATTTATCATGTGGTGCCGCAAAGACATCTGGCCCTACCCCTGCCGGACCATCTAAAGCAATTTGAGTTGTAGTATCACCAAGCTCAACGTTAACATATTCAATAGTGATATTAGGATATTGTTTTGTAAAAGCTTCCCCTGCTTGCTTAATGAACTCATCTGGTCCTCCTGTTGATTCCCAAACAGTTAACGTGACAGGATCTGAAGTAATATTCACCTCAGTTTCTGATTTATTTCCACTTGGCTCTGTACTTGCTGCTACTCCTTCTCCATTATTACCACATCCAACACCCATTGCTCCTACCATACACATTACTGTTAATAAAGCTACCTTCTTAAGTTTCATTGCTCAAACGCCTCCCTAAATTTTACATTGTAGATTTTTTTAAGACTAATTCATAATCTAATAACGTTTTCTGAGCTACTTCATGTTGTGCAATTAGATTAATTAAACATTCCCCAGCTTCTATTCCTAAACTCTTTACATCTATTCTTAAAGAAGTAACTGGAGGATTATAATTTTCTAGGTAAACACTATCATAGAAAGATGCTACCTTGACATCATTTGGAATGATATACCCCTTCTCATTTAACCTAGTCAAAACTTGACTACAAATAATATCATCTGTACAAACAATACAATCTACCCCTTGTTCCATTATTAAATCGACTGTTCGCTCAATCATGACCTTACTTGTTAAATTCATATGAATAAGACTCTCATCAACCATTCTCTTATTATCTCTAAATGCCTTTATAAATCCTTTATAGCGATTTGTATTAACAATATGTCTAGGATTTCCTCCAAGTAGTGCCATACGATAATATCCATACTTAATGAGTATTGAAGTGAGTTCAGCACATCCCTCCACATGATTATTATCAATTTGTACGATTTCTGCATCTTCACTAGATCCTATTACAACAAAAGGGATATGATTCTCTTTCAGATAAGCCGTAGCAAGATCATTCGTTGTTGTTCTCGTTAAAATGATGCCATCTACTTTATTTTTTTGAACAACTCTCTTAAGCTGACTAATATCCTCTTCAGTTGTTGTTATGACCACTACATCATACTCAAAACTTACTGCTACGTCACAAATTCCCATTAAACAACTCTGAAAGAAAGGAATTTCTGTTAAATTAGTATCTGCTGGAAGCACCACCCCAATATTAAAAGTTTTAGACTGAGCTAAACTCTTAGCAATAACGTTTGGTCTGTAATTATGTAATTCAATATATTCTTGTACTCTTAATCTAGTTGCCTCACTAATTCGTCCTTTACCTGATATCGCCCTTGAAACAGTTGTTTTAGAAACACCTAACTCATTTGCAATATCACTAATTGTTATTTTTTTACTAATCACATTCCTTTCATCCTTTTTACTAATTTTTTTCTCTTTATTGAACAACCGGTTGTTTATATATTTATATTATCATAATATTATTTTATTTTCAATTTATAAAAAAAATTTTATTTTTTTAATTTATTTATCAGTTTTAAACAAAACAATGCGCAACAATCATTAATTGTTGCGCATTGTTTAAGTCTATTTTATTAAAATATTTTTACTCCATATTTAATTTCCTATCAGGAATAGCTTTATATTCTACTTCCAAAAATACGGTTCATATACTTTCTTAAAGTTTCGAACAATTTCATTACAATCTTTTCCTTCAATTCTATTGTTACCAATTCCTTCAACTTCACCTAATGTCACGATTTCTTTTAATTCAATCTTCTGCTGTATATGCTGTATCATATTCTTTTTACTTGCTTCTTTATTATATACTTTTATATACATGTATCCTGGGTAATCATTAGAAGCATACTTTATAATTTTATGAGACTCTGTATAGGCCGCCTCTTTTAGTTCTTTATATAAATATTCTATTCTTTCTTCCGTATCTATAAGCATTAAGTATACGGTATCTCCTTGTTTAGTAGGATTTCCTTTTATATAGTTACGATAAGGCGATGATCTTAACTGCTTATAAATTTTCTGTTCAATAGGATTTTTAAATTCTTGATAATAAATAGCAACAGAATCTTCAATAATGACATTGATAAAGCAATGAAAGTCCCTTTCATGGAAGAAGTCTACAAAAGTCTCCATTTCTTCATAGGTCATTGCATACTTCTTTAAAAATCTATTTTCATTAATATCATATAGCACTGCACCATCCATAGCGACTACAGGTAATTTTATTCTTATCCCTTGCAATGCTGGTATAAGTGCTGCTGGTGGCCTCATTGTAGCTATAGTAAACTTTGCACCACTATCTATCATTTTATTTAATTCAATTTTACTATAAGATGTCATCGTTTCTTGTATTTTTAGTAACACATCATCAAGTTCTAATACGAATAAACAATCTGTTCTTCTTTTTCTTGGAATACGCACACTATTAATTAAAAGTGCTAATCCAATTCCTATCATGGTATCTAAAAATCTATTAAACACAAAAAGATACGGATTCGCATCTGTAATGTGCACAATGGTAATACTTAGAAATACTACGCATGAAAAATACGAAGCATTTTTTTTATTGCATATAACGGTAGTATAAAGAACCGGTATAATAAAAAGGGATATTAATAAATATCTCACAATTTCATATGGCGTTGGAAATAAATAATACTCTATTATAATCACAATTAATCCATACACAGCTCCGATTATAGTACCTATTGTTCTTTGAAGTGCATTTTTTCTCGCATCACTGTTATAGGGTTGCATACACCAAAGAACAGATATTGCCGTATAAAAAGGCGCACCCTGCCTTCCTCTAAGTAAATAAATTACTAGGGCTAAAAATACACCTACTGCTGACTTAATCATTCGCATCCCTATTGGGGGTAATGATTTTCTCTTTCTACTCATAACTTCTTCTCAACCTTTTTATATCCTTAAAATTTTATTTTATAAATCAACGTTTTATTTTTCTTTTATAAAACACATGATTTATTTTGAAATTATATCATACTTTACTTCTATAAAATATAACTAATATTAGTTAAAAATGATTCAACAAAAAAACATCTTCCTTATCAGTACAAGGCTAAATAAGTAGATGTTCCTTCATTTTCTTGATATAAATAACTAATTCATTTATATTTATCATTTTAGTCTTTCCAAATGCGATTAAAAACCTTTAGATGCTTTTGTTCTGGATTTACATGATCACTTAAATAACTTCCTGTAATAACTCCTATCACCAAACTACTAAGTTCTGGCTCGTTGTAGGGTAAATTAATTTCGCCCTTCTCTTTTGCATCCTTACAGATTTGCATAAATAATTTATTTAACGTTAAATCATTATAGTAAGCATATTCTTCCTCTTTAATATCATCGAAAAAATAAACAAATTCAGCATCAATAAGCTTCATTTCATTAGCTTCTTCTCCTACAGTTAAAACAAAATTGATGTAGCTACTAATAAATTTAGTATATTGCTTCTCCTCTAAGAACCATTCATAAATAGCATCTAGCTTATCTTCAAAGCTCATCTTATCATTCCACTTTTGCATTCTTAAAGCAATTTTTATAGTAAAGATACGAATGAAATAATGGAAGATATGTTCTTTGGTTGAAAAGTAATTAAAGAAAGTTCCTCTAGAAATTTGAGCCTTCTGGCAAATTTCATCTACTGTAATATCTAAAAACTCTTTTTGTTTTAATAAGTTAGCAGTTGTCTTTAAAATAGTGGTTCTTGTTTTTACATAGTTAATTTTTCTTAATGAAAAGTTCTCTAATGATTGATACATCATCATATCTGTATCTCCTTTCAAAATTTACAAATAATAGTCTTCTAAAGTATGGTCTATTTTATGTTTCTTATACATATTTCCATATTTTATTTTTCTTACTTTTTCTTCGGACAATTTGCATCCCCTACTTTTATTGTTATATAATATGGACAGACTTATTTTTAGACGACGAAAGGAGTTTTGAATGTATCGGAAATTTTTATGCTTTATATTTAGTATTCTTCTGATTTGTAATATAACTTCAGCAGCCACGCTTCCTGATATCAGTGCAGACGGCGCTATCTTAATAGAAACAACTACAAATACGATTCTATACTCAAAAAATCTAAATGAAACTTTTTATCCCGCTAGTACGACTAAGATTTTAACTTCATTAGCCATTGCTGAGGATCTACCTCTAAATCAAATCATTACTAAATCTCAAGATGCATTGAACAATGTACCTTCAGATAGTAGTCAAATTGGTTTAAATGTAGGCGATTCTTATACCGTTTTAGATGGACTACATGCCGTACTTATGGCTTCAGATAATTTTGTATGTTATGACCTAGCTAAAGCAGACTCAGGTTCTATTCAAAATTTCGCAACTAAAATGAATACCCTTGCTTTTTCTTTTGGCGCTACACGTACAAACTTTGTCAATCCACATGGTTACCATGATCCCTTACACTACACAACACCGTTTTCTTTATCGCAAATTGCACTTCATGCCTTTAGCAATCCCGTGGTTGAAAAAATAGCAGGTACTCAAAGCTATAATTTTAAGGTTGCAAATACAGGTAAAATAATTCCTATTACCCATACAGCAGCCCTACTTGATCCAAATAGTACCTATTATAATGAGCATGTTGTTGCTGCAAAAACAGGTTATCATACGCCTGCTGGCCGTACGCTAGTAGCTAAAGCCCGCTATGATAATATTGAGCTTATTGCAGTGGTCATGCGTACAGATGCACCTCTTCAGTTCGAAGATATTAATAAACTCTTTAAATACGGTTCAGAAAACTTTACTCTTGGCACAGATCAAAGCATGCAACCTTATATTATCAATAATACGTATTCACCTTGGGCAAAACCTTATGTAGAAAGAGCACTAGATGAAGGATGGATTACTCGTACTACGCACAATTACACTACACCAATCACCATGCGTACTTTCCTTTCTCTTCTAAGAGATGCCACAGATTATACTGTTAATTCATTTCTCGATGATAAAATTCAATATAACGGCTCTTCCATTTATCGTGAAAACTTACCAACAACTAGAGGAGAAATTGCTCAAATCATTTATGAATATCTTAGCAATCTCGATCTTGCCCTTATACCTAGCGAAGTTATCATTAGTGATATAGATTCAGTATCACCTAAGATGCAAGAAGCCATTGAATTTTGTGTAAAATCAGGGTTATTAAATACACGTAATGGTAATGCCTTTTCACCTGATATGCCTGTAACCTATGAAGAAGCTATTTGCCTAATTAGTAAAATTACAGATATCAGTAACAATTACAATAGCTATCATTTATAGTATTATTCCTAATGATATCTAGCGTTCTAGATTCTTATTTTTAATTTAAATAGAAAGAGAGCTAGCAAACTTCAAGATTATGAGTTTGCTAGCTCTCCTTTTATTTACATTAAGCCAAATGACCAACAGGCAGCCTTATTGAATAGGTATGCCATTAGCATCATGGGTGACCTGTCCACATAAGATTAAAATACCATCAATAAATCCCCAGATTCCACCTAAAAAGAATACTGGAAACGTAAAAAGCTGTCCTAATGCAATGCCAGTGTAACCTAGGTAGAATCTCCCTATACCAAAACCACCTAAAAAGATTTGCAATAAACCTGCTATCACTCTAGATCTAGGTGTATAAGGATAACTATTTATTGCAGTCTGAGTATCTCTTTCACTTTCTAATTGACTGTTACTAGTCACGGTATCTTCTAATCTATACATCTTATTAGTTTGATACGCTTTCTCATCTGTATCTACACATACTTGGATTGATTTACAGATAGGGCATCTTCTTACATCCTCACCAAGTTCTTGACCACATTTTTTACACACCATATACTTTTCCCCATTTCAAACTATATCTGCCTTACTTTATCATAACATATTCATTCTTTATCTCCAATTCTTTTCCCTTAGTATCTTACTTTATAGCTTCTCTAACATAGCCATTTAATTATTATCATTTTTTCTTTTTAAAAATTTAAATAAATTTTTTATAAAAGTGTATATAACTGAATCTTTCTGTTCATAATACTATCGTACCAAGTGTGAGGTACATCGCTAAATCCCCCCTCAACCTAGGTTTCTCCCCCTGAAACCTAGGTCTTTTTTATACTATTGATAGTTTGTAGAGCAAATTAAAATAATATGATTCTGTTAGTGACTATATCATTTATTCCCATTCATTAGTAGGATTTTATCTAGCTTTTATGCCCTCTTTTATTATGTCTTCTCGATTTATACATATTTTTATGCATATTTTATGTAAAACTTCCTATTTCATACCAATTTCTATACTCTATTATATATATCCATCACCTTATATATTTATTTTATTATATATTTTATAAGAAAAACATAAAAATATACAATCTATTTTGGTTTATATCCTTATTATGTATTATTCGACATAAACATATATAATAATACAATTATTGACTTATATTTTATTAACTGGTATATTAAAA
>JAHLFQ010000229.1 GCA_018883705.1 Candidatus Cellulosilyticum pullistercoris | reverse complement strand
CTTCAGGTGTTTCCTCCTGATTAAATACATATTTCTCGTGAATTTGATTCTCTAAACCTGTCGGAGTATTGATGCTAATAATGGCCTCTAAATTTTGGGTATCATAAATAACCTCAGGTATTGAATTAGTCTTAGTTGTAGCCTTTGCAACTATTCGGAACTTATATTCTGATGATAAGTCTTGACCGCTACTATCTGTGGTTAAAGTTGTAATCTGAATTTCTGTATAGTTATCACTTTTTTCTCTATCTCCTTGTGCAATATATATAATAGGATTTTTGCCCGTTGTTGCTTTAGATGAGGTCTTAGTTAAATAGCTATCTTTAAGATATGTATATATCTTTTCTTTAACCGTTTTACTTAGTACTGTTTCCTTGATCGATAGTTTATGATTACTTGTATTATGAATAATTGTATTTCCATTTTTCATTAACTCACTATTAGTTTTGGAGATATATTCTGTGCTTACTTCGTCTAATATAGTATTGATTTGTGTTTCAAGGGCTTTATTCATGGTATCTACATGTTTTTCTAAAGCAGATCTAGCAAGATAATATGTATTACTTGTATTTCTCCCTAATGTAGATAAATGATACTGTAAACCTGATATACTTAAGCAGGTTGCTGTAATGACTGTTAGAGCTAATAGGATAATGATTGTCATTAATATAGCACTTCCTTCTTGACTCCTTTTTGAATGAATGCGTTTATTCATCCTATTACCTCCTCTTACTTGTATTAACATCATAACTATAAATATTGATCATTTTCTTAACTACTTTACCCCTTTGACCTTGCACAGGATTTTTATCTCTCACCACAATGACTATCAAGTAGTTTTCATAGGGCTTCGTATCATTACTTTGTGTCATGACACTTCTTCCACCTGACTTATCTTCTACTACCACATTAAATTTATTACTTATAATATCTATATCTTCCGTCTCTACTAGATTCTTCTTAATGTGAATCAACTGATCATATTCTGTATGATTCATAAATTTAAAAGTTAGCTTGTCATATGTTGTGACTGGAGACAAATCTTCACTTTTTCTAAGAAGATTTCTTACATCAACTTCTATAATACTCCTATAATATTCTTCATTTTCCGGGAAATCTGTACTACTAATTATTCCTTTATTAATATGAAATATATAGCCTACTTTCATTTCGTTAGAATCTAGAATCTCATTAAACTCTATCTTAATATTGGGTTCTACTCCATTAGATTGTGCGTCTATCTGCTTTCTATTTACTACTGTTGGCACTCCATTCGTATCAAATTTTATTGTATTAATATCTAGAATTTTCTCCTTGGTTATTTGATTAGGCACATAAGATAAAATATCATCTCTAAAAGTCCTTAACATTTCAGACGTAATCTTAAATGTTATAGGATTTACCATACTTCCTATCGTATCATTAGCATCTTGGAATTGATAACTTGAATCAGTATCTGAATAAATTTTTGTTGCTTTACTTAAATTATTTTTATCTAATGTAAACGTATCACTTACAAAAGAAACATCAGATATTCTCCATAATGCAATTTCATAAGCATATTTATTGGTATCGTATCTCGTTGTTAAGTCTGTTGTTCCTAAATTTGTTAGAAATGTATTTAAATAAGTTGAATCTCTTTCGACAATACCTTTTGGTAGTTCTCCCCAATCTAGCAAATATTGTGCCGTACCTTCTTTTGCCTTCTTAATTTCAGCTATTGATTTATCATTCGTCCTATATCTTATTCCTAAAGCTTCTTGTTGCAGCATAATATCCTCAGTAATCTGATATTTAATATCCTCTAATAACTGTTCAGTATAAGTAGTTACAGCATCCATTTCTACGGCAGCTACCTTCATTTTTACTGAAATAAGAAATGAATAGCTAATAGGTGTTACCATGAGTGCAATTATTACCAAACATACTAAGATTTCTACATATGTAAATCCTCGATTATCCTGGTTCTTATCTCCTAACATGTTTTCACATCCCTACTTAACGCTAAGCAAGTTTTATATTTCCCTTAGTTTGTCCCTTACCTACTTGCTCACCAGCTTCATTAAATATGTAAATATGATCTGTTAAATCGCCACTTATATTAATTTTCATTACTTGACTCGTATGATTATGAATATAAACATGAACATTAGGCATGACATCATAGATTTGTCTCATGGTAGATATAATGTTCATTTCAGGCAATGTAATAGCTGTTTGAATGGTCATTTCATCCTTCGACCCATTGATATCTTCAATTCTCATCTCATAACCAGTCTCTCTTACTACTAATGTAATATTGACGTTAGTTTCAGTAATGAGCCCAACATATCCTCCTCCATTTTCTCCTGGTCCTCCAAACTTATAGGTATCTCCTGAGTTTAGGATATCTCCTACATTAAGTGTAAATACATCACTAGCTCTTTCCTTAACTGGTGCATTTTCTTCTTGACTTACGAAGGAACTTATCTGTGTTTCTTCTTTTTGAATAAAAGCAAAAATACCTTCTAGATTGGTTCGCATATCTAAATCTGGCTGATAAATCTCTTCATCTTCTGAATCACTTTGTCTAGTATACATTGTTAATTTAAGCTTCACTTCTACAAGCTTCTTGAAATCCTCACCAAAATACTCATAAAGTGATAGATTCTTTCCATTTGTTAAGTCTTGTACTTCATTGCTTAATTCTAGACTTTCAATATTAATAATTTGATAAGAACGGTTTAAATTATCAATGAAACTTTGAACTTCTTCATAACGTCCTACAAAAGTTAATTCATAAGAACGTTTTAAGATAAGCTCATCTTCATTATTTGCATTATTTTCTTCTATAATTGCTTTAAACCCTACATTTACAAAATCATTGATACTCATATATCTAAATAATTCTATACCTTCTTTTGATCCTGCTACAAACGTTGGAATTGTATTAAGTATTGCCATTTTTTGACTGGCTACTTGTTCTAATTCATTCTTAGTTTCGGGTAATTTTTCTACACATTCATCTAGATGCTTAATACGGGTTTCAATGGACCTAATTGCCCTCCTATTAGCTGCAATACACATCTTATCCTCTTTATAAATGGTCAATAAATAAAACACCTGTGCAAAAATTACAATAATAAATACTCCCATACATAAAATTGTTTTTGTTGCTCTCACTAGTTATCCCCCTCATCATTTATTTCATCAATATCAATGATTACTTCTTCTGGGGTTATCTCTTCTAGATTTTCTTCAATTCCTAATTGTTTTACCGGAATAACGACATGAATGTTGTATTCGTATAGGCTACGTTCCTCATTATATCCAGCTTCATAATTTGTTGTTCCTACTCCATAGACACCTTCAATTATAGTGACGTAGTTAAGGACAGATATCATATCTTGTGATGTTCCTTCTATAGAAATTGTCCTTTCTAACCGTGATACTTCTTGACTTTCAGGCAATATACAAAGCTTATTTAAAGTTAAATGAATAGGTACTCTAGATAATAAACTATCTAATACGCGCTTACTTATAAAATTTTCTTGCTTCAAACTAGAATATTTTTCAGCCCACTCACTTAGTTCTACTTTTGCATCTTCTAATTGCTGATTCATTTGATTGACATCAGCAAAACGACTATCATTAAGCGCTAGCGAAATCTCATCTAATCTTTTTATGGTTTCTTGAATTTCTATTTTAGGTGGTATGGCTATAAAAGTAATAAAAATGGCGATTTCTAGTGCCAAAACACTTCCAATAATCATCAGTCTCATTCTAATCTTTTCAGCTTGTATGTACGCTTTAGGTAATAGGTTAATTTTGTTGGTTCTGCTTCTCATTTCCTACCTCCTTATAACCCATTAATAGCCCCTAATGAATTCACAAAAAATCTTATATAATTTTCAAATTCTATACCAGATGCCTCCACAATCGAGTCAAGGTAACTCATTTTTTCTGTAGGTATATTGAGAGCATCTCTTATGTAACCTCTCATTCCTTTAATATCGGATCCTCCACCTGTTAAATAAATTTTCTTAATGGTTCCATTTCCATAGCTTGAATAGTAAAACTGAAGTATTCTCTCAATCTCGGCCACAATGTGGTATTCCATTTGAGGTCTAACAACTCTAGCAAAATATTCATCCCTTTTTTCATCTAATGTAGGTAAACTTAAATCTTCAGCACCAAACTCTATCATTCGAGTTAAGCAAACCTCGTCTCCTGTAATAATAGTTACCGTCGTAGATCTCCCTCCAATATCTAATATTAAAACGTTACCTGTTGTTTCATAAATCATACGTGTTTGTGAATGAAAAATACTTTGTAATGCTTCAGAAGGAATGGTAATCGAAATAGGAATCAGTTTAAGCCTCTTTAATAGGCTTGCTACAGGTAATACAACTACATTAGGTGCCGCTACTAACATCAGTTTATTCTTAATCACACCTTCTTCTTCCACCTCTCCTGTCATTTTAAAATCAATTTGATACTGCTTATGTTCAATAGGTAAAAACTCTTCTGTTTTAACCTCTAGTAATTGTTTAATAATCTTTTCTGGTTGTTTATCCATAACTACATTTCTAATAATGATCGTACTACTTTGCACAACTGCCACTACTTTTTTAGCCCTATATTTTTTAGACTTTAATTCCTCTTGGATGACTTTCTTAATGACATCAATATTATTAATCACGCCATTATGAACACAATCAGCTGGTGTTTTTAAAAGCGAGAATTTTTTCACCTCAAGTACTGCACCACGTTTAGCCGCTTCAATTATTTTAATATTAGTATTTCCTATTTCAATTCCCATAAAACTTGTAGGCATAAGCTCACCTCTTTTAAATACATTACTTTGAGTTAATAGTGTTGTTTATATTCAAGGGATTCTATAAATTTTTTAGTCAATTGAATTCTATTATTTCCCTCATCTTTCTTTTGAAACTCACAGGTAAACTCTACTAGATCTGAATTTTTATAACTTGTTATTTTTATACTTTCAACCATTTCAGAAACAACTGTATTGTTAGTTACAACAGGTATTCCTCCTATAGATTTTACAGAATAACTTAGCCGATAGTTCCCCTTCGTCCCATCTACAGATGAAATTGGACTAAGTACAAGCTCACATTCTTTTTTCTCATAACCTCTCCCAGATGTCTTAGGTATCTTTACCATATACTGAATTTTTTTTAATGCCTTATTCTTTACGTCTATATTATTAGGGCTTTC
>JAHLFQ010000228.1 GCA_018883705.1 Candidatus Cellulosilyticum pullistercoris | reverse complement strand
ATAGCGCGAAAGATGTATGTACCAATAAAAGTTGGGGCATCTAGAAGCTATGGGGGACGTCAGCAGTGGTTTTCTAAAGAGATAAAAGAAACAAAGGATATGAAATCTTATTATACACACTGTAATGGTTGCGGGGTGATTGCACTTAGCGATATCTTTCTTTATTTTGCAATGACATTAGCTGATGGTAAGAATACAAGAGCAGGAGAAATGCTAGATACTCATGGTAATATTCATAAGGAAAAGTACATGGCATTTGTAGAAGAAATACGAGATCAGTATGCAACAATTTTTGGGAGCAGTGGCACCTTTATTTGGCAACTAGCACATGCCATTAATTGCTATTGTAAGGATAATGGCATTCAGAAGAAAGCACGTTTTGAAGTAGGTCTATCCCCTTTGGACTTGTTAAAGAAAATGGAGAAGATGCTAGAGAATAATCAGCCTGTGATTTTAATGATAGGACAAAGCTGGCCAGCAGCATTAAGTAAGTTAAGAAAAATAGGTATTCCTTTTTTTAAACAAAAGAAGTGTATCAATATAGGAAAATCAGCATTAAAGTCAGCTTATGCAGAATATAAAATGATAGAGAAAGACGTCTACGGACATTTTGTTGTTGTAACCGGAATTCTTATAGATGAGCATCCAAAGTGGGCAAGTCAAAATATTATGCTACGCATTTCTTCTTGGGGGGAAGAATATTATATAAGTTATGCCCACTACTGCCAGTTTATTAAAAACAACAGTAAGCCTTGGCTAAATGGCATTATTTCTATTGAGTAAACCGTATATTTTTGATAAATAACACATAAACGTCAAATAGCTATCACGTTAAAAAATTAAACTTATTTCTAAGTTAAGTAATAAGGGCGATTACTTAGCTAGCTAAATAGAAGTATTAATTTCTTATTTCATACTTTCTCCATATTAATAAATGAAGGAAGCTAGTAGGAAAAACTAAAAAGTTTTTTCTACTAGCTTTTTTCTTGTGCTTCTAATAAAGGATTATTTAATAAAATATGATGAGTGTGTAATAAGGTATAAATAGAGTGTATAGCGACTCATAATAAAGGGAAGTATAGTTCCCTAGGTATAAGAAGGCTTATTAAAAAAACACAAAGAACTTGGAAATTGCATTTTTTAAATAGATATTTTGCGAATTGACTTTTACTTTAAAAATTGATTTACTAAAAGGAGAGATAATAAAAAGGATGTTGCAATTTTATCCAGATAGTAAGTGTTTAGGAAATAGAGATGTACTTAAAATGATAGCCAGAAGAAAAGAGGAAAAATATGAGCTGTTATTATAATGCAAATGCTACAAAATTTCTTGAAGATACTTTAGGAGCTAATATGGACACACTCTATGAGGCGTTTACAAAGAGATTGCCTCAAAAAGCGGTCATTTTAGATGCAGGATGTGGTTCGGGTAGAGATAGCCTATACTTTAAGAATCTAGGTCACTTTATTATAGCAATGGATGCATCGCAAGAGATGTGTCAGTTTGCAGGAGAGTATATTGGACAATCTGTATTATTATGTAGATTTCAGGAGATGCACTTTAAAGTTTTATTTGATGGTATTTGGGCTTGTGCTTCTTTGCTCCATGTACCAAGTAATGAAATAGTGAGTGTGCTTCAAAGATTTAATTGGTATTTAAAAGATGATGGTATCATGTATGCCTCTTTTAAATATGGAGATTTTGAAGGAGAAAGAGAAGGACGTTATTACTTAGATCTAACAGAAGAAACGGCAACTAAGTTTTTCACAGAAGCTGGATTTCGTATTGAAAAAATGTGGATAACTAATGATGTAAGAGCCGACCGTGTGGATGAAAAGTGGTTAAATGTTCTTGTTAATAAAAATATCTAGGTTTTAAGTTTATAAATAGATAGAATAAGACTTAATAAAAGCACAATGCCTCATAAGAGACATGTGCTTTTTTGTTTGGCTAAAACAATAAAGTTCAATCAATCTATTAACTTACCTAGATGATAACATGATATAATAAAGGCAAAGCATTTCATAAAAGCATAAGATATATTAGGGGCTTGATGAGAGGTAATAAGGGTTAGAAAACAATAAAAATATGAGGAGAAAAACATGATTTATGGTTTCAGAGTACTAACAGGGATAAGTTTATTAAGTACAGTCATTCTAACCATTTATGGGGGTTCAGGAGGGATGATTCCTGTATGGCTTGTCATAACAATAGTTGCAGCTATTCTTTCGTTTAGAAAGTATTATGAGTATTTCTTTAGCAAATGGTGGGTGAGAATATCTTTTATATTAGGTGTTTTATGTTTTGTGTTTGTAGAGGGAGTCATTATCTGGAATGGTTTTGCTGCAGTACCTAAAGAAAGTAGTGACTATATCATTATTTTAGGCGCACAGGTAAGAGGGAATAAACCTTCAGCCACTTTAGAGTACCGATTAGAAAAAGGTTATGAGTATTTAGAAGCACATCCTGAGACAAAAGCTGTGTTATCAGGGGGGCAAGGTCCTGATGAAATTATGACAGAAGCAGAGGCTATGTATGTGTATTTAGTTGATAAGGGAATTAGTAAAGAGCGCCTTATTTTAGAAGATGAATCTCATTCCACGTATGAAAATCTGACAAATTCTTTTAAACTCATTGATGCAGAAAAAGAAAATGCTACCATTAGCGTTGTAAGTAACCGTTTTCATATTCTAAGAGCACAGATACAAGCTAAAAAATTGGGTAGACAAGTAGGCGGAATAGGGGCTAAAAGCCATGTATACCTCATTCCAAATTATTATTTTAGAGAATTTTTTGCTGTTATGAAGGAACTTATTTTTTAATAGATGATAAGATTAGAAAAAAAATTCCGTTCTATATGGGATTTAGATAAGCATAGATTAGTCCTATATAGGAAAAAATAAGTTCACAGGGTAAGTGACTTAGCGAGGAGGCGGATATAATGTTAGTTGGAACATTGCAAATTAAGTGCTATGCGCCCTATGTTCATTCACTAAAGGAAAAGCGAATGATTGTAAAAAGTATTATTGGTAAACTGAAAAACAAATTTAATGTTTCAGTTAGTGAAGTAGGTCAACAAGATACCCATCAAACAATCATTATTGGGGTGGCAGCTATTGCTGACTCTACAGCACAATGTGATAGTGTACTTGACCATATCCTAGATTTTATCGAGGCTAATTGTGAAGCTGAAATGATGGAAGTTATTAGAGAAATAAGATAAAAATCTCCTAGCATTAGAGCTAGGAGATTTTTTTGCTTGACAAAACAAAAAGATAACTGTATTATCTGTACTATAGTAACTAATACAGTTAGTACAGTGAAAAGAGGTGAAGAAATGTTTCCTATTGATCCAAGAGATACTAGACCTATTTATGAGCAGATTATTGATAACATCAAAGAGCAAGTCATAAAAGGAGTTTTAAAACCAGGAGATCAATTACCTTCAGTTAGGCAACTTGCAGCGATGTTAACAGTTAACGCTAACACAGTCATGAAAGCTTATAGTGAGTTAGAAAGAGAAGAAGTCATAGAAACGATACGTGGGAAGGGG
>JAHLFQ010000227.1 GCA_018883705.1 Candidatus Cellulosilyticum pullistercoris | reverse complement strand
AAGCAAAAGAAGAGGTTCGAGTAGGATACTTCGTTAGAATTAAAGCAGACGATGAAGAAGTAGAAGAAAAAGTAAGAGCAGTATTTGGTGAAGTAGAAGTTATAGATGGTTTAGATAGTGAATATGCGTTTATTACTAAAGTCATGAAAGAAAGACAGTTTGCAGAAAAAATGAACGACTTAGGGGAAGTGCAAATTATAAGTACAATCCGTATTCAAGAATAAGGAGATGACGAAAGTGAAATATGCAGTAATTTTAATGGATGGAATGGCAGACGAGCCAATTCCTAGCTTAAGTGGAAAGACACCTCTAGAATATGCCAAAACACCCACTATAGATCAGCTTGCACTAACAAGTGAAATTGGTCGGGTAAAAACGATTCCAGAAGGTTGTGCAAAAGGAAGTGATACGGCGAACCTTTGTGTTTTAGGATACAACCCTCAGAAATATTATTTTGGACGTAGTCCATTAGAGGCACTTAGTATGGGCATTGAGTTAAAAGATACGGATGTTACTTTTAGAACAAATGTAGTTACTTTAAGTGAAGAAGAGGATTATGAGAACAAAAGAGTAATAGATCATAGTGCAGATGAAATCACTACAAAAGAAGCAAGTCAGCTGATAAAAGCAGTTGAAGAAGCATTAGGTGATGACGTAAAGAAATTTTATCCAGGTATCAGTTATAGACACCTTTTGGTATGGGATAAGGGAAGTCGAAATGTGACACTTACGCCACCACATGATATATTAGAGCAACGTATTAAGGATTATAAGCCTAAAGGGGATCACGGTGATGAGATTTGGGAACTTATGAAAAAGAGTTATGAGATTTTAAAGGATCATCCTATAAATGTTGCAAGAAAGGAAAGAGGACTTCGCCCAGCTAATAGCATATGGATTTGGGGAGAAGGGATTAAACCGAGATTACCACTTTTTAAAGAAAAGTATCACGTAGAAGGTGCAGTTATTTCGGCTGTAGATTTGATCAAGGGAATCGGAATTGGTGCAGGAATGACTTCTATTGATGTAGAAGGTGCGACTGGAAATGTACATACAAATTATGATGGCAAGGCGAATGCAGCTATTAAATGGTTAATTGATGAAGACAAAGACTTTGTATATGTTCATCTAGAAGGGCCAGATGAATGTGGCCATCGAAATGAGTTAGAAAATAAGATTAAGGCGATTGAACTGATCGATGAAAAGATTATTGCTCCAATTAAAAGGGCGCTTGATGAAAAAGGTGAAGACTATAAATTACTTATATTACCAGATCATCCAACACCACTTAGATTAAGGACACATACAGGGGATCCTGTACCTTATATGCTTTTTAAGAGTAATGAGACATCCATTAATCAAGATAAGAGATATACTGAAGATTATGCAACAAGAAATGGCGCCTTAATAGAAGCAGGCTATACCTTAATGGATCAATTCCTTAAGAAGTAGTTATAGGACAGCTAGGGTTACAATGATTTGACATATTTTATAAGTATATTTTAAGGAGGAAGCATTGTGTTAATTGTACAAAAATTTGGCGGGAGTTCTGTTGCAAATGCAGAAAGAGTTTTTAATGTTGCAAGAAGAATTGCTGAAACTTATAAACAAGGAAATGAAGTAGTTGTTGTTCTTTCAGCACAAGGCGATACAACGGATGATTTAATTGCTAAGGCTAAAGAAATTAGTCCAAATCCTAATAAAAGAGAATTAGATATGCTCTTATCTACAGGAGAGCAACAATCTGTTGCACTTATGTGTATGGCATTAGGTGAACTTGGCTTTCCATGTGTTTCTTTAAATGCACATCAAGTAGGAATGACAACAACATCTGTTTATGGAAATGCAAGGTTTAAGAAAATAAAATCAGATCGTTTAAGAAGAGAACTTGATCTTAAGAATATTGTTATTGTAACAGGCTTCCAAGGCATTAATCGTTTTGATGATATTACAACACTTGGTAGAGGAGGATCTGATACAACTGCTGTTGCTATTGCAGCTGCACTTCATGCAGACCGTTGTGAGATTTATACGGATGTAGAGGGTGTTTATACAGCAGATCCAAGAATTGTTAAGAATGCAAGAAAGCTAAATGAAATTACATACAATGAAATGTTAGAATTAGCCTCTTTAGGAGCAAGGGTTCTTCATAACCGCTCAGTAGAGATGGCAAAAAAATATAATGTTGAACTGGTTGTTCGCTCAAGTATAACGAATGCAGAGGGTACTGTTGTTAAGGAGGCATGTAAGATGGAAAGAATGTTAGTAAGTGGTGTAGCAGGAGATGATGAGATTGCACGTGTATCATTAATTGGAATTAAGGATACACCAGGAAAGGCATTTGATATTTTTACAACTTTAGCTAAAAAAGGTATTAATGTTGATATTATTTTACAATCTATAGGTAGAGATAAAACAAAAGATATTTCTTTTACAGTAGCTGAGACTGCGCTTGCAGAGACACAAGCGGTTATTGAATCACATGCAGAACGTTGGGGTGTTGAGAAAGTAGATTATAATGAAAACTTAGCAAAAGTATCTGTAGTAGGTGCAGGGATGACATCTAATGCCGGTGTTGCTGCTAAAATGTTTGAAGCAATGTTTAATTCAAATATTAATATTCATATGATTTCCACTTCAGAAATTAAAATTTCGATTTTAATTGATAAAAAAGACATGCATAAAGCAATGAATGCAATTCATGATATTTTTAATTTAGCAGATTAAACCTAAGAAGACTGTTGCAAAAATTGTAGCAGTCTCTTTTTTGTAGAATAGGAGGAAGAGGATGATAAAGGTAAAAGTACCGGCAACAACAGCTAATATGGGGCCAGGATTTGATAGTATTGGTATGGCACTTACCATGTATAATATTGTGTATGCTGAAAAAATAGATAAGGGATTAGAAATCATTATACAAGATGGAAATGCAAGTATCCCTACAGATGAGAATAACCTAATTTATAAAACGATTTGTTATTTTTATGACAATATTGATCAGAAAGTACCTGGTATTAGGCTGATTCAACAAGATTCTATTCCACATACAAGAGGGCTTGGAAGTAGTGCAGCTTGTATCGTAGCAGGACTTCACATCGCAAATGCCATGAGTCAAAGCTTTTTTTCAAAAGAAGAACTTGTTCAAATGGCGGCTCAAATAGAAGGACATCCTGATAATACAACTCCAGCATTATTAGGCGGTATGACAATTGGAGCCATGAATGAAAAAGACATGAAATATGTAAAAATTAAAGTCCCAGATACACTTCATTTTGCAGTGATGATCCCAGATTTTACATTGTCAACTGAACTCGCCAGAGAAGCGTTACCTAAAAAGGTAAGTTTGCAAGATGCTGTTTTTAATGCCTCTAGAGCAGCACTACTTGCTACATCTATGATGACAGGAGATATGGATAATTTAGCAATTGCTACAGAGGATCGATTACACCAACCTTATAGAGCCTCATTAATTCCTAATATGGAAAATATTTTAGAGAAAGCCAAAAGCTATGGGGCTAAAGGAACCTTTTTAAGTGGAGCAGGACCTACGCTACTTGCTGTTATTAAAAATGTAGTTGATTTTAGGAGAGAAATGGTAACTTACTTAGACACATTAGAGCATAAGTGGCAAGTACAAATGCTTCAAGCAGATAATGAAGGGGCAAAAGTTTGGATTAATGAAGAATTAAGGTATTAATAGGAAAACATAAAAGGGCTACTATTTTTAGAGTAGCCCTTTTATGTTTAAAATTTTAGAATATAAAAATTATATAAATATATAAAAATATAAAAAATAATGATATAATATGGATGTTAATGCGCTTTTTAGAAAGAATCTTTAAAGATGAAAAGAGGATATATGGTGAAAAATATTAAGAATTTTAGCATATTAATATCAGCCATTTTTATATTTCTAATTTACATGATAAAGTTACAGGGGCATGACATTAATGGGATTATAATGATAGGCTATTTAACAGCCATTATAAGAGTTGTACTAGGGATTTGTGGCATTATTTTAACTTGTAATACCATGAAAATGAAAATAAATAATAGGGCCAATTTTATGTCAGTTTGTGCTCTAAGTATTTCAGTTTTTGCTATTTTACAGCTTTGGGTTTATGTTAATCAAAGTAATTCTATGTATTTAAGAGAAATGAATAATAAATGTAAGTGGATGATGGAATCTCTTCAAATTATCAGTTTAATAATATGTAGTAATTACATAGATGAAAGTAATAGTATTAAAGTTTGGAGAAAGGTTTATGCTGCTATTTATAAACTAGGAGTACTTTTTGTTTTGAGTCCTTATGGAATGACATTTAAAACATTAAATGATAGTGAAGGCATAACAACAGGGAAGATTATTAGTATAAGTTGTATGCTTTTGATAAGTATTGCATATATCATGAGCTATAAGCAAATTAAAGCCCTCTCTCCCTTTGAAAGAAAAATAATAAATGCGCTATTTGGTATTAAAATCATTCTTAATGCATTAGCAGGTTTTCATATCGTCCATTATCATTTCTGTATTTATGCGATTTATTATATAGCACAAACGATATTTAGCCTATTAATCATTATCTATATAGATGAATTAACTTTATCTATTACATGGAAGAAAATTGACCTAGGTGTAAAAAATAAGAATGAAGAGGCAATAAGAGGATATATAGAACAAAGGACACTAGTTACTGCAGCCAGTGAGATTCAAAG
>JAHLFQ010000034.1 GCA_018883705.1 Candidatus Cellulosilyticum pullistercoris | reverse complement strand
CAAGCTATCCATCTATTCTCTGTTATTTGTCTTAAGCTTTGTCTTTGATCTTGACAATCTTTTTTAGCTATTGGGCACCTTTTTGCAAAACTACAACCTGAACTTACTTCCATAAACATAGGAGGTGCCCCTTCTATTCCCATTGTCATATTTTTGCCTAGTTTAGGAATGGCATTCATTAAAGCTTTTGTATAAGGATGCATAGGCCTTTCTAAAATGGCTTGCTTTTCACCATACTCAATAATCTTTCCCGCATACATAACGGCCACTTTATCCACCATATAAGACACAACACCCATACTATGAGTAACTATCAAAATACTTGTTTGAAACTCATCTCGTAACTTCATCATTTCATCCACTACTTGCTTTTGAACAGTGACATCTAGTGCACTAGTAGGTTCGTCTGCAACTAACAACTCTGGTTTCATAATCATTGCTAAAGCAATGGCAACTCTTTGCTTCATCCCCCCACTTAATTCAAACGGATAACTGTTTAAAATACACTTACAGTCCTTTAAATTAACCTTTTCTAACATACGCTCTGCTTCTTTTAAAGCATCTTTTTTACTTATTTTCACATGACTTTGCATTGCCTCTACAAATTGTATGCCTATTTTCCTTATTGGATTTAGAGTTGAGCCTGGATTTTGAAAAACAACGCCTATCTTGCTTCCCATCATCTTTCTCAATTCTTCAGCGCTCATATGTGCCATATCTTCGCCATTAAAAACAATGCTGCCATTAACTATTTTTTCATTCTTGTTCATCATTTGCAGTAATGTTCTAAGTAGGGTACTTTTCCCACAGCCACTTTCTCCTACAATCCCTATGATTTCACCTTTATAAATACTTAGAGAGATTTCTCTAAGTATTTGAATTCCCTCATTTTCAGTATATAAGTTCTTGATTTCTAATATGGGTTTCATCCTTCACCTACCTTATATCTGTCTTTGCTGTAAATTGATAATAATCTGTAGGATGTGGTACCAAGTTAATGACATTATTTTTCATAACAAAGCTCATCTTCATATGTGCTATGAAATGATACCCATCTTCTTTTAATACAATCTGCTGAATAGCTCTTGATAATTCTTTTCTCTTTTTAATATCAAATTCAACAGTTAATTGACTAAGTAAATTATCTACCTGTTCATTACTGTAATGACCATAATTGGATATTGCATCAGTCCTCATTGTTTGATTAAGATAGGCAAATTCATCGCCTGTAGCAGACGTTATGTTAGAATATAAACATAAATCAAAGTCCCCTGAACTTAAAACATCCATAATATTTTCGTTTATTTCTACTAGGACTTCTATTCCTACCTGTTTTAAATCGTTTTGTATGGCTTGTGCAATATCTGAAAGTTCGGCTCTAGCTGAATAGGTCACTAACTTAAATGATAAATTTTCACCCTCTTTATCTAAAATACCATCTTGATTAGAATCTCCATATCCTTCAGCCTTTAAAAGCTCTATTGCCTGCTCCTTGTCATATATGGATGACTCTAATGCTAAAGCTTGATCGGTAACATAACTCGGAAAAGCCCCTATAGCAGGGACGGCCTCATCTTTCAAAATAGAAGAAGCGTATTTTTCCTTGTCAATTAGCATATTAATAGCTTTTCTAACATGAGCATTTGATAAATGCTGATTTTCTTCATTCAAATACATCACGATAGCTCTTGAGGTATTCATACTCTTCACAACATAGTTACTATCTTTTTTTAATAAATGGATCATTCCATAGGATAGTCCCTGTGCTACATCTATTTCTCCAGATTGCAAAGCCATAGCTAATGTATCACTATCACTAATAGGAATGACCTTTATTAAATCCAGATTGACTTCTCCATCCCAATAATTTTCATTCTTTCTAAAATAACTTGCTCCATTTTGATTAAACTTTTCAACCCTAAAAGGGCCTGTTCCAATTGGGCTTGAAGCAATATCCTCACTTTCTACATCAATAATTGCAGCAAAAGGATCACATAGTTCATTGATAAGTGTTGGATTTTCTTCTAAAGTTTGAATGATAATATAATCCTCTCCCGCTTCAATCGTATTAATTTTCAACGTAGCCTTGGCTCTACTATTTAGTGCGATAACCCTTTCTAAAGCATCTTTAACGGATTTAGGCGTTAATTTTTTCCCATTTTGAAAAAAGATACCTTCTTTGATTTTGATTTTCCACTTAAGAGGTGTTATTTGTTCATAGCTATCCGCTAGCCACATCTCCACTTCCATATGATCATCTAAACGAAACAAGGTCTCTCCTACACCATATCTCACTAAAAACCAACCACAATATCCATTCGCTGGATCCAAACTTTTTGTACTTAATGTTGTACCAAATATCAATTCATTCTTATGTGGCCACTCTACTTTTTCATTTGTAAAACCACATCCAGTTAACTGTAATACAATTAAAACTAAGTATAGTATTCTTATCCATTTATTTTTCATAACCTTATACAGCTCTTCTTTTTTGTTTTTCATCTAATAAATCTCGTATGGTATCACCTAATAAATTAAAAAGTATTACCACTACTACAAGTGCTACTCCAGGTCCTAAAATCACCCATGGTGCAAACTGAATCATACTCTTTCCTTCACTCATCATGGCTCCCCATTCTGGTGATGGTAGTGGGGAACTTAATCCTAAAAAGGCTAAAGACGACATCTCTATCATAGTTGTTCCTATGTCCAAAGATGCCGTTACAATCATGTAGCCCAGCATATTGGGTATAATATGCCTCATAATAATATAAAACGATCCTTTTCCACTCAGCCTTGCAGCTTGAATAAATGTTTCTTCCTTTATTTCTAAAACATAACTTCGGGCAATCCTTGTATACTTGGTCCATCCAATAGCTATAATAGCTAGCATGGCATTCATAAGTCCACCACCAAGAATACCCGCTACTGCAATCGCCAGTACCATTCCAGGAAAAGCTAGAAAAATATCTACAATACGCATGACCACATGATCTAATGTTCCACCCACGTAGCCGCTTACTATACCTATTAAACTCCCTAATGTAAAGGTGATTGCCACAACTATCAGTGCCGAGAATATGGTATTTTTTGCACCATATAAAACTCTTGAAAAGACACATCTTCCTAGTGCATCTGTCCCAAAAGGAAATACTTTAGAAGGGCTTTGTAATATATTCGTTAAATCTATGTTATAAGGATCATTCCATGCAATATAGGGTGCCATCAAGCTTATTACACCTATCATGACCAAAATCATGACTATTAGCATCAAAAATAGTTTATCTCGATTTTGTCTCTTATATTTGGTTTTATGTTTTGTTACTCTTTTTTCTAACACCACTATTTCTCCTTATTGTGCCCGCACTCTTGGATCAAATACTCTGTATAGCAAATCAACTATCAAATTAATCACAACAAAAATACATCCCATCCATAGAACATAACCTTGAATCACGGGATAATCTCTATTAGATATGGCAGTTAAAACAAGTTTTCCTATACCTGGCCAAACAAAAATAGACTCTACTATAGCTGTTCCTCCTATAAGCGAACCTATTGATAAGCCTGTTATTGTCATTAATGTCATCATAATATTTTTTAATACATTTTTATAAAGGATCACTTTTTCACTGACACCTCTTGCTCTTAATCCTTTTACATAATCTTTTTCCAGCTCTTCTATAACAACTGCTCTAATCTGTCTAATGTATTTACTACTCATAGCAATTGACAATGTAAGGGTAGGTAAAATAATACTTTTTATGCCACTTTCACTTAATATAGGTAGCAGCTTTAACTTTAAAGAAAATATTAATAATAATATTAAAGCTAAAAAGAATCCCGGAATGGCATTCCCCATAAAAGAGCAACCTCTAATCAAGTGATCTTCCCATTTATTTCTTTTTACTGCCGCTAAAATGCCTAATGGAATGGAAACTATCAAGGTTAAGAGCATAGACGAAATGGTTAGCATCAGAGTATAAGGAAGATGCTGTTTCAGCTCAGCTGTAACCTCTATTCCTGTCGTATAAGACACCCCTAAGTCTCCATGTAAAACATCCATTAACCAATCCATATACTGCTTTATAAAAGGATCATTTAGGCCCATTTCGTCTCTTACTGTTTCTATTAATTCTGATGTTACTACTGTTCCCTGTGCTGTCAATTTAATCTCTGCAGGATCTCCTCCTGCTAAACGCATAAACGTAAAGGTTAAAAAGGATATCACTAATAAAACAGGTATGATGCTCAATATTCTTCTTAATATATCTTTTACTATTTTTCTCACCTATCTTTTGACTTATCTATTTGGGTCTTTACCATATGCGATCAATGAACTACTTTCTGTAACTGAGAAAGCAACCGTATGATATAACACGATTCCATCATATTTTGCATAATAGGTATCCACTATATTTCCAAAGAAATCCATTACTTCTCCCAGTTTTTGTCCTTCTTTTATAGTTTCTCCTGCTTTGACATAACATATCCAGCATCCACTATTTAACGCCTCTATATATTCTGCTTCATAAATTTCAACTGGCTCATATTGTTTTTCTGTTATTTCCTTTTTAATAAACTCTAATGCTGATAAAACGTTAAGTATATCCTTTTTATAAGCCTTTACATCTTCTTCCTTACATAACCCGCATCCACCACGTTCTATAAGTAAACTCGGTACGCCCCTTAGTGCTGCTGATGTATATGTTCCATTTCTTGTGTTAGACTTAATATAATAAGGTACATCAAAAAGTTTTGCTATTTTCTTAGATGTTTTAACAACCCATTCCTCTCCTACCCCTGGATAATAAATATGAGGTAGTAAATCCTCATTAATATCTCCACCGTGAAGATCTAAGTAAAAATCCGATTGGTCCTGCAACTCATGGGTTATAAAATAAGCAATCTTATCAGATATCGTTCCATTTTGATCACCTGGAAATACTCTTAGTATATTTTTATTATCAACTGGCATAACAGCTGTATTTCTTCCTATAAAACCAGCAACATTGACTGGATGTACTAATATAATCTGTCCTGATACCTCATTAGGATCTATTTCTTTAGCTAAATCCATAGCAGTTTTGATACAAGGATATTCACCTCCATGTACGCCTGCTGTTATAAGAATGGTTTTTCCTTCATGAATGCCGTTTATAATTGTAATTGGCATATT
>JAHLFQ010000033.1 GCA_018883705.1 Candidatus Cellulosilyticum pullistercoris | reverse complement strand
ACTAGTTCTTGTTCACAAATAGGTTCAAAGTGAATTAGAGGTTCATCTTCCACATAGGAACAGAAACCTATATCGTATTTCGAAGATTTGATACCTTCAATAATATGTGGCGTGAAGGCTTGTTTGAAGGTAAAAGTAATCTCGTGTCCTGTATAATGAGGTTGGTCTAAAAAATTTCTAACAGTCTCTGGTACATAGTGAAAAGATAGTGGTGCGATATAAGCCATGTCAATATGCCCGCTATTATCGCTAGATAGGGATTGAATTTGCTTTTTGCCCTCGTCTAAAGTATCAAGAGCAGTCGTTATATAACCTAAAAAAACTTTCCCATATTTAGTAAGAGAAACATTGCGCCCTTGTTTCTCGAAGAGTTCTACACCTAGCTCTGTTTCTAGGCTAGAAATAGCATAGCTTAAGCTTGGCTGTGATATATTTAACAATTCGGCAGCATAGCGAAAGTGCTCTACTTCTGCAACTGTTTTAAAGTAATAAAGTTGGTTTAAATTCATGTCTAGTCTGCTCCTTGATGTTTTTTATAGCTTAACATAAATGATAGATAATATCTATTAAAAATCATTAAAAATAGTATTAGATTTATCGAATTATTAAATGTATAATAAACACATAGGAAAAAGTGTTAAAAAATTAACTATTAAAATTAAGAATTGAATTACTTAGTTCTATAAAAATAGAAATAATTCATGTTAAACTATGAAATAAACAATAATTAATAAAGTTAAGACAAAAGTTATTGCACATAATAAATGATTTAATAATAGTATTGTCAAAGGAGCGCATAATATGAAACGAATCGTAGAAGTAAGAGGCATACAATTTGGAGAAGGTAAACCAAAAATCTGTGTACCTCTTATCGGAAAAAATAATGTAGAGCTTATGGAAGAAGCAAAAGCTTTAAAAACACTTAAATTAGACGTTGTAGAGTGGCGTATTGACCATCATCAAGATGTAGAAGATATTAGCAAGATGGAAGAAGCTTTAAAAGAACTTAGAAATGAGCTTGGGGATATGCCTCTTCTTGTGACTTTTAGAAGTAAAAAAGAAGGTGGAGAAAGAGAAGTGAGTGTAGCATACTACGCAGAGCTTAATAAAGCTATGGCTGCAACTGGTATGGCAGATATGATTGATGTAGAACTCTTTACAGGTGATGAAATTGTAAAAGAAATCGTAGATTTTGCTCATAGTAAAGATGTAAAAGTTGTTATGTCAAACCATGACTTCTTTAAAACACCGGCTAAAGAAGAAATCGTAAGTCGTCTTTGTAAAATGCAAGAAATGAATGCTGACCTTCCTAAAATCGCGGTTATGCCACAAACGACAGAAGATGTACTTACACTTTTATCAGCAACTAATGAAATGGTAACAAAACATGCAGATAGACCAATTATTACAATGTCTATGGCGGGAATGGGTGTAGTAAGCCGTTTAGCAGGTGAAGCGTTTGGTAGTGCACTTACTTTCGGTGCGGCTAAAGCAGCATCAGCACCAGGTCAAGTACCTGTGGAGAAATTAGCGAAGGTACTTGAAATTATTCACGAAAGCCTTTAATAAGGAAGTTAAACGAAGCATAAATAAAGGAAATGACAACTAAGGAGAGTAGAAACATGGCAGAAAGAATTACAGGACATACAGAACTTATTGGATTGATTGCAACACCTATTAGACATTCAAGCTCACCGGCTATGCACAATGAAGCTTTTGCAAAACTTGGTCTTGATTATGCGTATCTTGCTTTTGAAGTAGGTAATGAAGAACTTGAAGATACTATTAAGGGATTTAGAGCAATGAACGTTAGAGGATGTAACGTATCTATGCCTAATAAGACAGTTGTACACAAATATCTAGATGGCCTTTCACCAGCAGCCGAGATGTGTGGGGCAGTTAACACTATAGTCAATGAGAATGGTGTGCTTACAGGACATATTACAGATGGAATTGGATATATGGCAGCACTTAAAGATGCAGGTATTGACGTGATTGGTAAAAAAATGACTTTAGTAGGTGCTGGTGGAGCAGCAACAGCTATTGCCATTCAAGCAGCTTTAGACGGTGTAGCTGAAATTAGTATCTTTAATGTTAAAGATAAATTCTTTGAAAGAGCAGAACAAACTGTAAGAGATATTAATGAGAAAACAAACTGTAAAGCTCAGTTATTCGATCTTGCTGACCTTGATACTTTAAAAGCTGAAATTGCAACAAGTTACCTCTTTACAAATGGAACAGGTATGGGAATGAAGCCATTTGAGGGACAAACTTATATTCCAGATAAATCTTTCTTAAGACCAGATCTTATTGTATCTGACGTTGTTTATTCACCAAGAGAAACAGCGTTATTAAAAATGGCTAAAGAAGTAGGGTGTAAAACAATAAATGGTCTTGGGATGATGTTATTCCAAGGAGCAGCGGCTTTTAAGTTATGGACAGGGGAAGAAATGCCAATTGAACACATGAAAAAAACATTAGGAATAGAATACTAAGAATCAAATCCATAGAAAACACCTATAGGCTTATTAAGTAACAATAAGCTTGTAGGTGTTTTTGATTTTTGGAGATTGATATAAATATTTCACATACTATTCACTTTACCATCAATTAACAAACGTATAAAGCTTATAGACTATTAGTATAGAAATTAAGATGTAAAGGAGTGGGCAAATGGCAGGCACAACCAATTTTGTGTTTGAGCGTGTTGAAAAAAAGTATTTATTAACTAGAGAGAAATACAATTTATTACTCGAAGCAATGGAGCCGTATATGAGTATAGATAGCTATGGGAAGCATACAATTGGAAATGTATACTATGATACAGATACATATGAGCTCATTAGTAGATCTATTGAAAAACCCAAGTATAAGGAGAAGTTTCGTGTAAGAAGCTATGGTATACCTAAAGAAGAAGATAAAGTATTCTTAGAGATTAAAAAGAAGTATAAGGGCATTGTCTATAAAAGACGTGTTTCTATGACTTTAAAAGAAGCGGAAGATTACTTAGAGAAAGGCATTAGGCCCAAAAAAGAGGGACAAATTCTAAAAGAAATTGATTACTTCCTGTCTTTTTATAAGCCAACACCCAAAGTGTACTTAGCATATGATAGGATGGCTTACTTTGGAAAGGAAAATAAGGATATAAGAATTACATTTGATCATAACATTAGAAGTAGGCAGTGTAATATGAACCTAGCAGAAGGAGATTATGGCACGCCGATTTTAGATGAATATCATTATCTGATGGAAATTAAAGTGCCAGGAGCAATGCCATTATGGTTATCAAAGATTTTATCTGATTTGGAAATTTACCCTACTTCATTTTCGAAGTATGGGAATGTTTATAAACAATTTATTTTACCTAATAGGAGGAAGGTTTTATGTTCACAAGCATATTAAGTACAACGGGAGGAAGTTTAACAGTTAGTTCAGCAGTCATTTGTACTGTGGCTTCAATTATTTTAGGATTAGGCATTTCATTTATGTATATGAAGCAAGGAAAATGTTCTAAGAACTTTGCAATTTCATTAGTGGTCCTACCTGTGCTTATACAAGTTGTTATTATGATGGTTAATGGTAACTTAGGAACAAGTGTTGCTGTTTTAGGTGCATTTAGTTTAGTAAGATTTAGATCTGTACCAGGTAGTTCAAAAGAAATTTGTGCTGTGTTCTTTGCAATGGCTATTGGTCTTGCAACAGGAATGGGATTTATTGCTTTTGCAGTAATGATTACAGTAGTAGTAGGTGC
>JAHLFQ010000226.1 GCA_018883705.1 Candidatus Cellulosilyticum pullistercoris | reverse complement strand
TACTCCTACATAGAGCTGTACAAAATCAGAGCCACTTACTGAAAAGAAAGGTACACCGGCTTCTTTTGCGATGGCTTTTGCCATCAAGGTCTTACCTGTTCCTGGAGGGCCGTATAACATAATTCCTTTTGGCATTTTAGCCCCTAAGTTATGATACTTTTCTGGTTTTTGAATAAAATCAATCACATCTCTTACTTGCTCTTTTGCTTCTATATTACCTGCAATATGGTTAAAGTTAACTTCTAGTTTTCTAGGCTCGACCATTTGAGTATTTAAACTCATGGCATTGCCTTTCGAACTGCCACGCTTTACATTATAAAACACAAAACCTAGCACACTAAACATAAGGATACTACTCATTATATATTGTAAAACAGATATACTTTCTGCACTTTCATTTACTTTAACCCCTTGAAGGAGGAGTTCTTCTTTAAATCCTTCCTTACGTGGATTATCGGTTGTATAAGTTTGTCCATTTTTTAATTCAACCTTGATGGTTGCACCGCTATTTATACTAACCTGACTAACTTCTTTATCCTTCAATAAACTTAAAAATTCAGTATAACTTACTACATTTGTGTGAGTACTTTTTTGTATATATAAACCTACTATGACTACCATAAGTAGAATCACAACAGAAATAATACCGACTAATTTACGATGATTTAATTTGTTCTTCATTTCTACCCCCTAGGGTGTTCCCCTGAACGAATTCTTGTAGTTGCATTATATCTTATCTACTTCCTTCATTTCATTAGTAAGTAGATGGAAACCACAGATTCTTTCTTTTTAGATAAAAATAGACAAAAAAAGAAGAAAGACGACGGGTCTTTCTCCTTAAGAGAAGGTATTTTATTCTAGGGGTAGCAAATAACTAAGTATTTGCTGTAACATCTGGGGGAAGTTACATTTATTATTATAGCGCCACATTTTAGATAAGGTTGCCCTAACTTTTTAAGATTTCATTTATTTTTTTATACATTTTTTCATATCCTATTTTTTTATAGTTAGAATTTTATATCCCCATTATTTTTTTTTAGATTTATTAGCTAACTTGAACAAATAAATACCATAATCTAACATTAAAAACGAATTTATCTCTATTTTTTACATATTTATATGACTTTATTATTTATTTTTCATTATTCTTTCTTTCTCGTCATTTAAATGCATATTTTTACTTACTTGTCTAATATGATTATCCATAAGTTTTTCTGCTTGATCACCATCTTTCGCTTGTATCGCCTTATATATTGCTGTATGTTCTTCTAATAATCCTTGAATTCGACCTGGTGTCTCAAGAGATGTCATGCGAGTTTTCTGTACGTAAGTATGAAAATCCGACAAAACTTGTTTCATAATTTTACTCTTAGTTGCATTATATATAATATCATGAAAACGATGGTCTAACTCACCTATATGTACAATATCATTCTTACTGGCATAGAACTCTGTTAAATCTATAGCTTCTTTCATTTCTTCAAGCTCTTCTTCTGTAATACGTTCTGCTGCTCTTCTAGCTGCAAGTCCTTCTAATCTACGTCTAATCATAAATATATCTTCTACATCCTCTTCTGTGATACCTGCAACAACGGTTTCCTTATTAGGAATTGAATAGACGAGCCCTTCTAATTCAAGTTGTCTAATCGCTTCTCTAACAGGCGTACGACTTACATTGAGTTCTTTAGCAATGACAGTTTCTCTTAATACATCTCCCTGTTTATATATCCCCTGTAAAATTGCTTCTCTAATACTTTTAAATACACGTTCTCTTAGGGATGCTTTATCCCCTATTTCTGATTCGAATATCACCTTGGCCTCCTCAACAACTTCTTGCATGATTATATACATTTTATATTACCAAGTTTTATGAAATTTTCAATACCTAGCCTTAATATTGTACCCAACGCCCCTCTTTATCTTTGACTGCTATCATGCTTTGCTCAATTTCACGATCAATTATTTTCCACTCATTATCTAAAATACTTATACTGGTATCCCATCTAATGATTACTTTATAAGTTTCTGTGACTGCTTTTTCCTCTATTTCATCATACTCCTTATTATATAACTCTATATTTTCCGTAATCTCTGCATGTAGTATCCCTTCCTCATCTACTGTACGTTCTCCAATTTTTATGCTTATATCTGCATCACTAATATCCTTTTTATCAATATACCAACTATTATATAATTCTAACTGAGAGACCATCTGCTCTTTCTTAAAATACGATGCGATTGCTTCTTGATTATGTGTCTTAATCCCTTCTAAATAGCAGTTATAAAATCCTCTTAAAAAGTTTTCTAGCTTCTTCTCTCCTTTAGATGAAAGCTTGAAATCTCTTAATGTAAAGATGTTTTCTCCTTTTTTTATCTCTGCTTCTATCTTCTGCGTATCTAAATAGCCTTCTACATCTTGCACTTCTATCTGATACTTTCCTAATAATAAATCATCAAATTCTACTTTTGCCATCTCACTTAACTCACTAAAACTACCTATACGTACCATAAGTTGTGGGGCTACATTAATTGTAACATGAGCTAACTCATAAGGTACAATATAGCTTTTCTCTAATGGAATCTGTAGCATTTTGTAATAAGATTCATACTCCTCTTGAATAGGATCTACTTTTAACAAATACGTACCCGGTAATACATTTTCCATTTTGTACGATTTATTATTACTGTACGTCACTTCTTTATTATCTAAATAAACTTTGGCACCATAAGGCGCAAAGACCTCTACTTCACTTGCTTCAAAAGGAAACTCTATGTACCATCTTCCCTCTTTCTTAATAACAGATAGATTACCTTGCTCACTCCCCTTAGAGAAGCAGTACTTTACCCTATAGGTTTGTCCCATAACCTCTAACTTCTGTACATCCATTAATTTGTTTTCCTGCTCATATACACGTTTATAATAGGCTGTAATATCATCTTGATCTCCTATATGAGCTAGAGATTCCTGATCTAATAATGAATATAACCTATTATAATTTCCTTCATTTAAACATCGAATATATTTATCTACTATATAATTTGGCCCTTTATAATAGTTGTAGCCATGCTTAACTGTTGCTCCTACTATAATCCCTAATGTTACTATTAAAATCATCGTAGCAAGTGTATTTTTTTTACTATTCTTTGGCATATTAATCCCTCCTATATACACTTATATATATGATAACTTGGGACATCCTATGTCAAAAAATAAATGACACCTTCTAAAGCACCTTTCTTTCTTAAAAGAGTAAAGGGTGATACACTTTATGTATCACCCTTTACTTTTACCTATTAAATTATAAATACTTATCTTTTTAGCGCTTTACAAAGCTTGCACAATCTGAACCATTCGATGCTTCATTTTTATTTTCTGTTACTTTTATTCGATTTAATGTACAGTATCTTTCTGTTTCATGATTATATTTACACTCTTTGACATCACATTCAATACTCATATTCATCATAAACTTTCATCTCCTTTT
>JAHLFQ010000032.1 GCA_018883705.1 Candidatus Cellulosilyticum pullistercoris | reverse complement strand
ACCCTTGCAGATGCCCTTAGACTCATTGAAGAAGCTGGATTTACTAAAAACAACGAATAAACAGGTGAATAAAATGGCAAAAAAAGTACTTGATTTATCTCATACCTTACAACCACTAGAAGATGAACTTCATGAAATCTTAGCTGAACTTATTCATTTAAAAGAAAAAGAGTCACCTTTATTTGGTGACGCTGTTGAAGAGTTTATTAACAAATATGGTGGTTCTAAGTATCAGTCATTAGATGAGCTGCTGCAAAGTTCAGCTATTCAGGCAAGTTATTCAGCTTCAACTCATGTAGCACCTTTAGATGACCTTTTAAAGGATTTAATACCTCATTAATAAAAAAACTGATTTCTACCTTTGTAGAAATCAGTTTTTTAGTTTTAGTGTTCTGTAAATGTACCTGATTGAATTGCCGCACGTTCACTTGCTAAGTTCTTCAAAAGTTCATCTAGCGTCCACTCAATAGAGGTTTCAGTGACAACTGCAATAAGTGGTCTTTTCATACGACATTTCTTTAATCCTTCAATAAAAGCATGCATTCTTACTGTAGAAATCTGATTTAAGATAATAGCTTTTTCTTTAATACTTTCTACCTCACCTTGTTTGATTGTACCATCTAAAATATTGCGAATTGTATTTTCTCCATGGCTAGGGTTTAACAAAATACAATCTGTAATCCCTGTCAGTCTTGCTACACTTTGAATCTTCTTCATTTCTTGTTGTGAAAAAGCGTACATTAGCATACATGCTCTTTCATGAACTACTTCATCTTTTAAATCTTTCATATTTTCAAATGACATATGCATTCCTTCTTTCATTATAAACATTTTTATTTAAGTATATCATATCTTTTTTTTAAGAATCTATCCTCTCACATCACTCAGGTTATAACTTAAAATTTGATTTCTACCTGATATCTTAGCACGATAAAGTGCATGATCTGCAAAACGAATAGCATCTTCAAAATTAAGCGTATATTCATTACAAATATAGATGCCACCACTTAAGGTTACTTTAATGTCCTTTTCCTTCTTGGTTTCAAAAATAGTGCTTTCCAACTGAATTTTAATACGTTCTGCTACCTTTGCCACTTCCTTAATTGTTAGATTATCTAAAATCATAATAAATTCTTCAACACCATATCGCCCTACATAATCTGTACTACGTATAGAAGTACGCACTATCTCAGCAATGGTTTTTAGTATCTTATCCCCTAATTGATGGCCATATTTATCATTTATTGATTTAAAATAATCTATATCAAACCTAATGACAGCTGTTTTCTTATGTTTTCTGTGATTTTCTTTAAATAACTTTTCTCCACTACTTAGTACTGCTTCTCTAACCAAAAGGCCTGTTAGTGCATCATGCTCTGCTAAATACGTTACCTCTTGATGTAGGTTCATATTATCAAGTGTAATCGTTAAATAGGATGCCATAATCTGAGCCAAATTTATGTCATTTGGGCTATAGGCATTAGCCTTATAACTTCCTATCATCATTGCTCCAAGTACCTTGTTTTCCATCTTTAATACCATTACAATAGTAGATTGCAACTTCATATGAGTTTGACTATTTCTAATGTTTTTCAAACTATACGCTTCAAAATTTCCATCATTAATTATAATATCACTTTGATATTCCATACAATACTCAGCTAACCTTGATGTATATCTTACCAAATCATTGCTACTTTCTAACCATGCCTCTTGCAAATCATAAACTTGATACTGAAGTACATGATCCTTATAAAAAGCAATCCCCATTATATCCACATCAAGCAATTTAGTTACTTCTTGCTGAATTACTTCCGCCATTCTATTTCTTTCTAGTTTTCCCGTAAAACATTTTCCAATTTTTGCAGCTTGATTCATTTGCACATAAAGAGTTTTATAAGATGCCATCTCATCTGCCATATTTCTATGATTTAGTTTTTCAAGGCATAAATACGCTTTATGATGATGAGCCTCTTCTCGATACACTTTTTCCTGTTTCATACTTTTAAAGGCTTCTTCCCATTGTTTATTTACTTCATAGATTTTCCCTAATACTTCATAGGCCTTAGACAATAAGCAGTTAGAACTTATTTGCTCTGCTAGCTCAATCGCTTTTTTTACTTTAGCTTCAGCTTCTTCTACGTTACCCTGTCCACATAAATAGATGCCCCATGCCGTAAGACTTTTCACCTGATACTCTAACAAATCATTTTTTTCGGCAAGTTCTAAGGAAGTTCTATAATCTTTTTCTGCTTGCATATGTAATGCTCTTTTGATATCAAGCTCTGCTCTTAAAAGTAGAAGTTCGCAAAAACTTGTGGCATATTCGAAATCATCTTCAAATTTACTGATGATGCTATATGCACTTTGGCAATGCAATGTCGCTTCTTCAATCTTATTTTCTCTTAAACAAATCTTTAGTAAGGCGCTTTCAATAAAAGCAAGGTGCCAATCAGTAAGCCAAGCATCCATCTCCATAACATCATTTAATATCTGCCTTGCTTTTACGTACTCTTCAATCATAATATAAAGCTCTACTGTGTTAAGTAAAGTCATTAGGTAAAGTATAGGGTCTGTCTCTAGCTGAATTAATTCTAACCCTTCTAGTGAATAGGCAGTTGCTAATTCAAATCTTCCCTTTTTCATATACCCAATCAAAAGATCATTACAGCTTTTAATCATCCCTTTTTTATCTTCTTTAGATTTAAAAAATGTATAAGCCTCCTTGGCCAACTTAATACTTTTATCAAAATCCCCATGTAATAAATAATTTTTTCCTTGCAAACATAAAAGCTCTCCATAAACTTCACTTTTCTCTTTATCTTCAAAATATGTTAGTGCATTATTTAACAGCTTTTCAGTTTCAATTTTATTTTTCCCCAA
>JAHLFQ010000225.1 GCA_018883705.1 Candidatus Cellulosilyticum pullistercoris | reverse complement strand
TCCTTTATAAGTATGTGGACTCCCCTTTACTAAAGCTTCTCCCTGCCATACATAACTGATCAGTTCCTTAATAAGAGGCGAAGGTAAGATCACCTCTTTTACAGTATCTCCATCATAATTAATATGTGCATCTGTTAAAATCATATTCTTATGGGTTAATAACTTTTGGTCTACTGCTTCAAATAATGTTTCACGATATACATACTCTGTGATGATAGAAAAAATAATGAGTGTACCCATTACAATCCCTACACTCATCACCATAATATTACGTCTAGTTTTCGTAAAAATGTCTTTTCTCATACCTTATTCATCCTCTAATATATAGCCCATTCCTCTTTTGGTTTTTAAATATTTACCATAATCAAAAACCCCTAATTTCTTTCGTAGCTGACTCATATAAACTTCTACAATCTCTGTAGAGGCTTCACTATCATATCCGCATATTCTTTCAAAAATTTGTTCTTTAAAAAGCAATATACCTTGATTGAGCATAAAGTACTCTAATAAGTTATACTGACGTTCGTTTAACTCCAACTTTTGCTTATGAATTGTGACCTGCTTTTTAGCTAAATCAATCTGTAACTCCTTAAATATAAGGACATTCTTCTCTGCAATTTTACCCAGTCTCTTTAAAATAACATACATACGTGCCTTTAGTTCTTCCATAAAGAAAGGTTTTGTCAGATAATCTTGTGCACCAAGTTCAAAGGCTCTTAGTTTATCTCCTAAATCCTCTTTTGCTGTTAGCATTAATACCCCTATGCTTTTATGATTTTTTTCAATATAGGATAACACACTCATACCATCTATTCCTGGAAGCATTAAGTCTAAAATCACTAAATCATAAGTATATGCATCTAAATAAAGCAATGCATCCTCGCCACTAAAAACAGGCTGTATCTCAAAGTCATCTTTGAGATACAACCTAATATTATCATTAATTTTCTTATTATCTTCTACAAGTAGTACTTTAATCAAGCAAATACCTCCTATTTTTGAGTATTAATTGATTTGTAAACATAAAGTACTAAGTCTGGCTGATATTCCTTCACATATTCTTCAATATCACCTTCATAATACCTTGTATCTAACATTCTTGTTTCTCCAACCATCGTTGATAAAAAGGCTGAAAATGGAAGCCCGAAAGAATCTTTAAAAATTAATACTTTCATATCATTCTCTGCTGAATGATTCTTAATAATGACTTCTGGAAAGTCTGCACCAAAGTAAGCTGCATAGCGATTGGTAAAGATATCCGTAGGATTTAAGAGGTTGTCCTTAACAATTGCTTCTTTAAAGGTACCTTCTGCAACAGAAGATGAATTGGATTTATTAATAGTTACTGTATAATTTGTATCATACTTAGGAAGCATTAAGGTATAATCATCTACGCCTCCATAATATTTCCCTACACGACGCCCTTGCGAACCTAAAAAGTTTTTTTCATATAAAATAGACTCATAGTTATCACTATTTGTATAAAATCCTTGTGGATCTAAGTCTATTCCTAGATTTTCTTTAAGGTATTCTGTTACCTCTCCTACTGCCCAAAATGCAGTTTGTGTTTTCCAGTGATGATCTGTTGTATAGAATAAATTTCCTAAATCCATTCCTTCTTGCTTAATATTTTCTCTCAAATCAATGGTATCAATACCTGCATTATCTAGACTTTCTAAAAACGTATCTGTATTCGTATTGGCATAGTCTGTTATACCTTGTGGCATCTCAGTATAACCATCAATTGTTTTAAGCGGCGTTTGTACATAAAGAAGCGGTGTATCTAATTCATCTAAAACACCTTTTAAACTAGCAATTTTTTCTACATAAGGTGTCGTATCTACTGGAAAAGAAATAAATTGCAAGAAATTATTATTATCTTTTACCACACTAGAAGTGATGTTCGTATCAATAATATAATGTTTATTTAATAGCTTTTCGGATAATCCAAATAAGTTAATATATGAGGTTCTTGCAAAAACATTTTCATTGATAGCAGATTCAATTCCACTAATTGCACCTTCAGCAATACCTCCAATACCATCTGAGTTATACCCACTTTGTATCCCAGAAAGAGTCCCTTTGACAATAGGTTTAATATTTCCTACTACTGTTAATGCACCACTCCCAATAAGAGTAGCACAAAATAACATAATTCCTATACGTTCAAATGTTAATTTTTTCATTTTGCATACTCCTTAGAAATTAAAATAAATAAATGGATTATAAGTTCCTTTAACAAGGTAAGATACAGATGTAAAGAATAAAATGACTAACGCAATCATTCCTAATACCTTCATCACCTTTTGAACTGTTTCATTTTCCGTATTGTAGCATCTTTTAATCCATTGACTAAATGGTAGTGATGCAAGTATACCAATTATCAAAATAATAATATTTTCACTTAAGTAAAGATGTGTTATGTCGCTCATTACCTCCATATTTCCTACACCAAACATGAATTTCATATAACTTATTGCATCACCCAAGCTACTTGCTCTAAATAGTACCCAGCTAATTAGAACAAGGAAGAGCGTATAAACATGTCCCACTATCTTACTCTTTGCTAACCACTTATCTAAACCTGTAAACTTCTCTATTAGTAATAGGACACCAAAGTATACACCCCATACTATAAAGGTCCAGTTGGCTCCATGCCAAATCCCTGTAAGCAGCCATACAACAAAGATATTTCTAAATAATTTCACCTTGCCAACTCTACTACCACCTAGTGGAATATATACATAATCTCTAAACCAAGTTCCTAGTGAAATATGCCATCTTCTCCAAAATTCTGAAACAGATTTAGAGATGTATGGGAAGTTAAAGTTTTCATTAAAGTGGAAACCAAACATTTTTCCTAGCCCAATAGCCATATCTGAGTACCCTGAAAAGTCAAAGTATATCTGTAGCATATAACTGATTGCACCTAACCAAGCAAAAACTACTGTCAGTGTTCCTGCTTCTTCTAGTGAATAGGCCTTATCTGCAATGAGTGCGAATTGATTAGATAAAAGTACTTTTTTACTTAGACCAATAGTAAAACGAACAATTCCTTCTGCAAAATCCTTTTCAGTTTCCTTACGTCCATGAATTTCATTTGCAATGGTTTCATAACGTACAATAGGCCCTGCTACTAACTGTGGAAAGAAAGCAATATATAAACCAACATCTAGTGGATTTTTAAGCACCTTACCATGTCCTCTATAAACATCTATTACATAAGAAATACTTTGGAAAGTAAAGAAAGAAATCCCTATAGGTAGTGCAATTTGTGGTACTGTTAAATTAAGACCAGCTATTCCGTTAATCGTCTCTACGGTAAACCCTAAATATTTAAAAATACCCATAATACTTAAGTTAAAAACAACCATTAAAACTAAGTAAAGCTTCACGTTATGTTCATGTTTTTTTCTATCTACTAAAATCCCAAAATAATAGTTTGCTGCAATAGACATCAACATGACTAATACAAACTTAGGCTCACCCCAAGCATAAAAAATCAAACTCGCTATAAGTAGAATAAGATTTCTACTTTCTTGCTTTTTACTCATCCCATAATAGATAATAAGTACGAGAGGCAAAAAGATATATAGGAAAAACGTACTTGAAAATAGCATATTTTTCTCCTTTCATTAATCTAATCATTTATTCTAAGTAAAGTATATCTCCCTATTCTTAATACTTCCTTAATGTTTATAAGTAAAGTTATTTTGAATTTTTATGCTTTATACTAGTTTCTTACATAAAATATATCTTCTTAGACCACCATATTTTAACTTTTCCTTTTTATTAATATATCCTAACGCTAAGAAATTATTTAAGCTATAAGGGTTCATTGGCGATACCGTTGCCATGATATATTTTTTTTGTTCTTCTCTAGCTATCCTCTCTAATGCTTCACAAAGTTTTTTCTGTAGGCCATTTCCTCTATATTCCGGAACTACTATTGTTGATTCAATCTGTCCTACTGTAAGTAATTCTTCTTCAGTAAATTCTAGATCATAGCCATAGTTATGTGGATTGTGACCATAACTTATATAGGTACCTAGTGCTACTAGTTTCTGATCTTCTGTTTTATACCCTAGAAGACATCCAATATTTCGAATAGCTTCTTCAAATTCCTCTTTTGATGAGCATACATAGATTTCCTTATTAGGGAGGGCCTGACTTACCTTATCTTGTAATTTCATAATATCTTCTATATCTTGAAGCGTTAACTTGGTTAAAAATAACTTCTCACCATTTTTCGCTTTCTCATAGGCTATTGTTTGATTATCTGTTATTTTATTCACTCTATCCTTACCTCCTATCTTTTCATTCTTATCATACCATTTACAGTCAAGTATCTAAAACTCACTTTTATCCAAAAAAATAAGCTAAAGAATGATTTACATCCCTTAGCTTATTTTTTCTAATTCATCTAATAGATAGGTTAGCATATGTGCCTTTGCAGCATCATATTTTTTGAAAATCTTTTTCGCTTCATCTACATTATTATAAACTTGCCAATAACCACAGAGTAGACACTTTTTCGAAGTACCACACATATAATCAGTTACATCTTCTATAGGAAATCCTAGAAAGATTCCTAATTCTGGTGGACAATGGCAATAATCATAACGTTTTCTAAGATGTGATACCATGGTATAAATTGAGTCCAATGGATAATTTAGACTTTCTAAAACCTCTCTTGCCTTTGTTTCATTAAGAATATTCTCTAACGCACATTTTCTATAAGCAAGAACAATATGACCATTTTTTGTATCTCTTAAAATAATCCCTTTAAGTCCTAGCTCTTCAATAATTCTTAAAAGCTTTACCTTTGAAATCGTTCTCCCCTGTCTTTTTCCAATATTTAATGTGATTGCAGATTTTACTCCCATAATAACTGGTGCTAACTGATATTTTAAGTAGTATGTTAAGTAATCTATATCATCTAGTTCTCTAATGGTATCAAAAAATATCACTCTTTGGTCGTTCTCTTGACAAATTTTCCAGTACGCCATTTTTTATCCCACTAATGACTTTCCATATTGATTACAAATTGCCTCATCTTGCCCCTTAGTAAATTCATTAACAATAAGTGGTTCTGCTACTACTGTTGCTCCTAAGTCTTCCATCTGTTCTTTCCAAAGTTCCATCCATTCACCACTTCCCCAACCATAAGATCCAAAGAGTGCAATCTTCTTACCATTAAACATTGTTTGTACTTCTTCAATAAAAGGTAACATTTCCGTATCATCTATTTCTTCACTTCCCATAGCTGGGCATCCTAATACAATAAGCTCTGCTTCTTCTAAATCTTGTTCATTTGCATTAGCTACTTCCTTTATTTCAACTTCTCTCTTACCTTGCACAATACCTTCAGCTATGTATTTAGCCATATTACCTGTATTTCCTGTTCCCGTCCAATAAAT
>JAHLFQ010000224.1 GCA_018883705.1 Candidatus Cellulosilyticum pullistercoris | reverse complement strand
GGAGGGATATTAGGTGCAGCTATCTCATTTCTTATTTCACTCCTTATGAATGCAAGTGGAGAAAAAATTGCTGCTATGATGGATATGTATGGCGCAAGTAGTGTGTCTATTATGACACCAGAGCTGTTAGGTGCTGGTATTTTATTTTCAGTTGTAGTTGGGCTTTTATCAGGCTATTTTCCAGCTAGAAAGGCCATGAAATTATCTGCCCTTTCAGCTATAAGAACAGAATAATAAGTAAGAAAAAAAGCTTATCATGTTGCTTATTGAAGCGACATGATAAGCTTTTTTAGATTAAGTTTTTATAGAAACTAATTGTTGGAAGGTAAGCTAAGAGTAGTAAGATACTATCTCAGTTCAGCTAACTTGGTAACTGCTACATAAATACGAGAGATTTCATACCAAGTAGCTTTACCTACTATACCATCTGGTGTAAGATGAAAAATTTCTTGAAAGGTTCTTACAGCATTTTCGGTAGCTTCATCAAAGACGCCATTGACTGCAACTTTTTGAATGAGAGGATAATTATTCGAGATACGATTGAGCTGAGATTGTATGGTTCTGACAGCAGGACCAGTAGAGCCTAAGGAGAGTGGACTACCAGGATAAGATTCGGGATTACCTTCCACTTGAGGTGCTGATTGCAAAGTAATATCTCCATAGAAGTTTCTAAGGATTTGCTGATAAGTATAACCCTGATCACCTAAATCTTTGCTTCCCCACTGTGTCATCCAGTTTGGACAACTTGATTTGACACCATCACAATACTGTGCAAGTAGAGGTTGTATGACATCAGGTCTTTTAATATAGATATCAAAAACTTCAGCTGTAATGTCTATGATACTATCAAATAAATTACGACCATAGAAAAAGGCATGATCATAGGCAGTAGAATTAGTGATGGTATATGACTTACCTTGGTTGCGATACCATTCAGTAAAGACACGGTTTAAGGTAAAAGAAGTAATCGCAACGATGTTCGCCTTAATAGTTTCCGTTGGCCAAGTAGGATAAATTTCAGAACTAGCTACATTGGCAATATAATCTACAAAGGGAACTGTATAATTAGGTGCACTATTATCATTTGGAGAGCCTGCATGCACAATGATATATTCAGGAACAATAACACTCTCTAATGTAATAAAACCGGATCCAGGAATAATAGGTTTGATAGATGCCTCAGGGATTTTGGCAGGATAGTTTCCAAATAAGGTGGAAGGCCCTATAACAATGTTTTCTGAGAGCTGCCTCATAGAAAAGCCTCTAGATAGAGCACTCCTTTCTGTGGGTTCCAAACTAATAGGTTGAATGGAACGTGTATTTGCAAAAATCTGTGTACCATTTACAACAGCATCTACAAAATTAGGTGATGAGGTTTCAACCCGATAAGTTGAATAAGGCATTTGTGTATTAAGTGGTTCTAAACTTAAGTCAACAGGTGGTGCTTCAAGTTCAATGGCATCTGTCTGCCCGACTGAATTAGTAGTAAGTTCGGCTAGAGTAGTCGCCTCTCCAGTAGGTGCTATTCCTTTAATGGTTACTTGTACATTTTCAAAAGGGGTGAGTGGACCTAATAATTGGTCTGAAGAAAGTTGGACGATTAAAGATCCAAGATTTTGGCGTGATAAGCTAGGTGGAATTGTTTGATGAGGCATTGTGATCCTCCTGTATTTTTACATAAAAATCTATCTATAGTTTATGAATAAATGACTTGATATAGAACAAAATTAAGTAACAAAAATATTTGTATCACATACAAAAGCATGGAGTGACACATACTAAAATAAAAAGGAGAAGAATATGAAAAACAAAACAATTTTTTGCAGTATCATTGTTATCTTGATGTTATTCCAACTTCCTACTTATGGGAAAGTGACAGGCTTTAAAGAAATTAGTAAAGAGAAATATGATCATGATGTGCTACATACTTATGAGCACGAGGCCAGTGGGCTTGAGGTGATTTGGATTGAAAATAAGGATATCAATAAGACGTTTATGATAGGTGTAAAAACGCCCACCACCAATGATACAGGTGTTAACCACATAATTGAGCACACTCTTTTTACTGGTTCTAAGGCATTTCCTTCCTCTAGCTTGTTTTTTGATGCAAACGAGGCATATCCAAGTACTTATATGAATGCCTTAACAAGTGGAGATATGACAATTTTTCCATTTTCTACACCTTATCTACCTTGTTATGAGAAACTACTTGCTGTCTATTTAGATGCAGTCTTTAGACCCAATTTTTTAGAAACCCCCTATGGTTTTTATGAAGAAGGATTTCATGTAGTTCCACAAGAAGGGCGATGTGGTGGTGTTGTTTATAATGAGATGAAAGGTGCAAATGGCAGCATAGAGCGTATGATATATAGGGGGATTAGAAATATGATTTTTGAAGGATCGCACTATGCCTATGACAGTGGTGGAACACCAAACGCCATTCCTACTTTGAGCTATAAGGAGTTCATAGAAACCTATCAGAGATATTACTATCCTGGAAATATGAAAGTCATCGTATATGGGGATATACCCATTGAGAAAACACTAGAGCAAATAACGCCTTATTTAAATAATCAGTATCAGAAGCAGCCTAGTATTGATTTAAGTGTAGAGAAGCTTAGCGAAAGAGTCAGTCAGACTTATGAAATATTACCCACAAGTGATAAAGGATGCATTGCTAGATCCTTTGTGTTAGAAGGGGGAACAAGCGCACGTCAAATTCAAGATTTAGATCTCTGGATGACAGCTTATTTAATGAGTCCGAAAAGTTATTTTCAAAGTCAATTACTAAGTCAAGGTATCCAAGCCAAATGGCTCAAAGATGACGACTTACCTTATACCGTTTATACCGTGGTTTTAACAGATATACCTTGTAGCAAATTAGATACGTATAATAAATTATTAGACCGATTAATTGATGAAGTTCCTAATCATCTAGTAAAAAATGTTTTCTTAGAACAAGATATTATTAAAGAAGCAAAGTGGATTTGGCAAAAGCAAGAAAGTAGCAATAATCGAGGTATTGAAATTGGACAAAGTATACTAGACAGTTGGGCACATCAAAAAGAAGTAAATCAGTATTATCTTAAAAAAAGCCAAATTAATGAAATGAAGGCACTCGATGATTCTGTTAGTCAACTACTTTTTTCTAAAGCTAAAAAGTATGCATTCACTTTTTTACCAGGAAATAATGAAATAGAAGATCCAGAAAAGTTATCTGTAGTAGATACGAACACTTGGGAAAAGATTTATGAAGAAATGAAAATCTGGCAAAGTAAAAAAGTAGATTTAGAAACCGTTCATCTAGAAGAAATGGTAGTAGGACCTGATAGTTTACCAAGTATTATAGAAAAAGATGACTATTGGGAGATGGAGACAAGAGTAAAAACAGATCTAGTTCGATCTGAGCTTTATCTAAATACAAGTCATATTGAAAAAGAGGAGTTACCTTATTTATTTCTATATAGTTATTTACTAGAGGAAAGTGCCAAAGATATTACACCCTTTAGTGGAATTATTGATACGCAATGTACGGCTTATCCAGTAAAAGATGGTTATTGGCCTTGTTTTAAACTTTCAATTATTACGCCTAAAGAAGAAACGAATCATGGCGTTCTGTTTAATGAAGCAAGGAGCTACTTACGTAGTAGACCAAATAGTTGGTATCGTCAAAAACTCATGGAATATACTATGAATATGAAGGCTTCAAGTCAGAATAGTTCAATTGCCACCTTATCTCAGCTTTGTTTAGGAAGTGGTGGGGAAAGAGGCGCTTATTTATATCAGCAGAGCTATCCACAATATGTATTTTGTCAGGAATTACTCAGTGTAAGACATGATTTTTGGATAAACCATATCAAAGATATAGATGAAAAACTGTATCACAAAGGTGGTACTATTTTAGCGACAACAATCCCGGAAAAAGGAAAAAATCTTTATGCAAAGAGTTGGGAATGCTATTTAGAGACCTTTCCTAAATTGCCAAATCTTAAAGCAACGTATACCTTTGAAATTCCAGATGGTACCTATATTGTAAAAAGCAATGCAGCTATTGACAATAGTTTTATGGCAATGTGTAAAGAAGAAGGGATAGATGGCATTGACTATTTACTGGCTGTCTCTTATACACATCTCCGAGCCCACGAGACTGGTTCAGGATCGCGTATGCCGTCTT
>JAHLFQ010000223.1 GCA_018883705.1 Candidatus Cellulosilyticum pullistercoris | reverse complement strand
GATGAAGCCACATCTAGCGTAGATACCCGTACCGAGAAACATATTCAAGATGCAATGGTTAACTTAATGAAAAACCGTACAAGTTTAATTATTGCTCATCGTTTGTCTACTATTCAAGATGCAGACTTAATCGTTGTTTTAGATAAAGGACATATTGTGGAAATGGGGAATCATGAGGCTTTATTAAAGAAAAAAGGAAACTATTATAGCTTATACATGACACAATTTGCAGGAAATAGCATATAGATATAGCTATAGCTAAAAATATTTACTAAAGAAGAATGAATATTACATTCAATTGACAAAAAAATGTATTAGTATATAATTAAGAATTAAGTAGGAATATATTTTACTATAAGAAATAGCTAGATAAGAGAGGGGTATAGACTATGAGATTACAAAATAAAGTGGCATTAGTGACAGCTTCTACAAGAGGAATTGGTCTTGCTTGTGTACAGCGCTTAGCAAAAGAAGGCGCTACTGTTTATATGGGCGCTAGAAATATAGAACGTGCACAGGAAATTGCGAATGAATTAAATGAAGCGGGGCATCAAGTAAAAGTCGTTTATAATGATGCAACTGTAAAAGAAAGCTATAAATCTATGATAGAAGAAGTTGTAAAGCAAGAAGGAAGAATTGATGTTTTAGTTAATAACTTTGGAACATCTAATCCAAGAAAAGATTTAGATATTAAAGCAACTGAGTATGAAGAGTTTATTAGTACTGTAGATATTAATTTAGCAAGTGTTTTCTTAACATCACAAGCGGTTATTCCTCATATGGCAGCAAATGGAGGAGGAAGCATTATTAATATTTCTTCTATAGGTGGTATCTGTCCAGATATTTCTCAAATTAGTTATGGTACTAGTAAAGCAGCAATTAATTACTTAACTAAATTAATTGCATCACAATGTGCAAGAGATAATATTCGTTGTAATGCAGTCCTTCCAGGTATGACAGCAACAGATGCAGTTAATAACAATTTAACAGATGCCTTTAAAGAATTCTTCTTAAAACATACACCAATTAAACGTATGGGTACTCCAGAAGAAATAGCTGGAACCGTATTATATTTTGCAAGTGATGATTCTGCTTATACAACAGGTCAGATTGTAGATGTTTCAGGTGGCTTTGGGATGCCAACTCCTGTTTACGGAGATATGATTGAAATGAAAAATAGAAGGTAATAAAAAAAGTTACTATACTAACAGAGATTAATGCTAGTATAGTAACTTTTTTATTTATTTTTTTGAAGTTAGAAGTAGTTCTTCAATCCATCCTTTTTTGTATTTTATAGAAATATAGCCAATAACACTCATTACAAATGCCCCAATACTATCTACAATAAGGTCTTTCATTGTATCCAATAAGGCGCTACGCCCTACTAATAGTTCACCCGTTTCTAATGCAAATTTCTGCATATTTAATCCAAGGATTCCGTCAAAAGTAAATTCATAAATCTCCCAGAATACGCCCAATGTAATGGCAAAACAAAAGGCAAATAATGATACAAATACTGGTGTTAATTGTACTGGAATTTGCTGCTGGCGATTTAATAACGATACAAATGAAAATCCAAGTGCACCAAGCATGGCACCGCTACATGTATGCAGTATAGTATCCCAGTAAGGAATGGTGTAGTAGAAATTTTTTACTTCCCCTAAATAGATGGCACAGTATAAAAATAAAGTGTATAGAAGAAGCATGGTTGAAGGGATTTCTATTTTAATTTTCTTTTCTATAATGCCTGGTAAAAGCATTGCAAAGATTCCTAACAAGCATTGAACAAACATTAAAATATAGTCACTTTTTACACGCTCAAATGAATCTATAGCATTTCGGTCAACAGGTGCTACCGCAATGGCATAAATGAGAAATATGGTTGTTGCAATCAATGAAAAAAGTACAAAAGCATTGAAAGCCTTTTTAAGGTCAATCTTATTTTTATTCATAAAAAACTCCTTGTTAAAATAATTTATACTCTTAAAAGAGTATCATTTTATGGGACAAGTTGCAAAGGTTATATAAGAATAACTAAATAGCTATTGACTTGAAGTGAACTCCAAGTTGTATTCTATTTAGGAAAGTTATTAAAGTTAAAGAATAGGTAGTTAGAAAGGACGTGTCATAATGAATGCTATATTAAATAGAATCAATGAGCCAAAAGATTTAAAAGAACTTACTCATGAGGAACTTGTTACATTATCTCATGAGATAAGAGAAATTTTGATAAAAAAAGTAAGTACAACAGGGGGACATTTTGGGCCCAACTTAGGAATGGTAGAAGTGACAATAGCCCTGCATTATGTATTTAATTCACCAGTTGATAAAATTGTATATGATGTTTCTCACCAATCCTATACACATAAAATATTAACAGGGAGAAAAAATGCGTTTATAGATTCAAATCAGTATCATACAGTTTCAGGATATACAGCGCCTAATGAAAGTGAACATGATTTCTTTACAGTAGGCCATACATCTACTTCAGTAAGTTTAGCATGTGGGTTAGCTAAGGCAAGAGATTTAAAAGGTCATCATGAAAATATTATTGCAGTGATAGGTGATGGCTCCTTAAGCGGTGGAGAAGCTTATGAAGGCTTAAATAAT
>JAHLFQ010000222.1 GCA_018883705.1 Candidatus Cellulosilyticum pullistercoris | reverse complement strand
GATTTACATCTGAGCCTTTTATAAATATTAATTCTTCTAATACATCTTCAGGATTAACAAAAAACTTAGCCATACTTCACCTTTTCCTACTTAATATGAGCTAAAATAGCTACCCAATCATTTTTTTCATTGATATGTTCTATTTCAAAACCTATTTCTTCAAGATGCGCTTTTACTTCATCAGCACGATCTCCAATAATTCCTGATGCAATGAGCTTACCTTCTGGCTTTAAAAAGCCTTTAAGTTGGTGTTTCATACCGATAATAACATCTGCAACGATATTAGCTACTACAGTATCATATTTTTGATGACCAATTTTATTTTCTAACGCTTCATCTGCCATGACATTTCCACAGTAAGTTGTATAGCGTGTTACATCCATCTTATTTTGTGCAAAATTTTCGCAGGCAATATCTACTGAATTTTGATCAATATCTACAGCTGTGACATGGTTTGCACCAAGCATTAAGGCTGCAATAGAAAGAATCCCACTACCACACCCCATATCTAACACTTCACAAGAAGGTGTAATGATCTTTTCTAATTGCTCAATGCATAACTGAGTTGTATAGTGTTGTCCAGTTCCAAATGAAGAATTAGGGTCAATTTCAAGAATGTGTCTTTCAGTAGATTCATCATATGTTTCCCATGTTGGTTTAATAACAAATTTCTCGCCAACTGTAAAAGGCTTAAAATATTTTTTCCAGTTATTTGCCCAATCCTCTTCGTTAACATTACCAAGTTCCATACGAAGACTACCATAGTCATCATACTCTGCTTTTAATCTCTCTAACATCTTTTTAATTTCAATAAAGGTTTCTTGTCCTTGACTATTTTCAGCTAAATAAAACTTAATATTGGTTTCAACATCTTTTAAATGCTCTACAGATTCTTCCATATAATCCCATGTTTGACCACGTAAACTTAAGAATTCCTCAAAATCATCTGGATCTTCAATGACAAATCCTGTCACGCCCATTTGTAATAAAATACCTGTAATTGTTTCTAGTCCTTGTTTGGATGTATAAATCGTTACTTCTAACCAGTTCATGTTTTCATCTCCATTTAATTTTAATAGTTCAATTATACGTGATAGCTAGGCTTTATTCAAGTTATCACTATCATTTACTTCATGTATGCTCTTGTATTCCTTCTTTTTCTACACAATAAAGACTATGGAAGATTATTTTTTCCTCCATAGTCTACTTAATGATCTATTTATTCTTTTTAAAGAAATGTTGCCATCCTCTTTTAGATTCTTCAGCCTGTGCCCCTAATTCAGGTTCAAACTCTTGCAAGATACTTTTTTGCTTTTCTGATAAATTTTTAGGTACCACTACATATACTTCTACATATTGATCCCCGCGATGTTTATTATTACGTAGGTTCGGAATCCCTTTACCTTGTAATCTAAATGTTGTAGAAGTCTGTGTACCTGCTTGAATTGTAAATTTCACATTACCATCTAATGTAGGAATAGAAAGCTCAGCTCCAAGTGCTGCCTGTACAAAGCTAATTGGCATACGCATATAGACATCATTACCACGTCTTTCAAAAATTGGATGAGATTTTACAGATACAGTAACAAGTAAGTCACCTGCTGGAGCACCTACATCCCCTGCTTCACCTTTTCCTGATACACGTAATGTTTGACCATGGTCTATTCCTGCTGGGATAGATACCGTTACTTTTTTAACTGTTCTTAATTTACCATGACCATGACATGTTGGACATGGTTCTTTAACAATTTTTCCTTCTCCATGACAAGCATCACAAGCTTGTTCTGTTTGCATCATACCCATAATGGTACGTTGTTGCATCACTACACGTCCCGTACCATGGCATTTAGTACATGTTGTTGTACTCGTACCTGGTTTAGCCTTTGATCCATTACATGTATGACAAGTTTCTGAAGTATTGATTGAAATTTCTTTTTCACAGCCAAATGCTGCTTCTTCAAATGTAATTTGGATGGTTTGGCGAATATCTGCACCTGGTTGTGGTCCACGTGGACGTCTACGTCCCCCTCCAAATCCACCTCCAAACATACCATTTAAGATATCTCCTAAATCAATATCTCCATCAAAACCTCCAAAGCCACCAAAACCGCCGAAGCCACCTGCTCCGCCGCCACCTTGTTCAAAGGCAGCATGACCATACCTATCATAAGCAGCACGTTTATCAGGATCACTTAATACTTCATATGCCTCTGTAATTTCTTTAAACTTAGCTTCTGCTTCTTTATTATCCGGATTTGCATCTGGATGATACTTTTTAGCTAATTTTCTATAACCCTTTTTTATATCTGTATCAGATGCACCTTTTGCAACACCTAAGACTTCATAGTAATCTCTTTTATCCATATGTTTCACCACCTTATTAATCTATTCATGTAGAAACTATATTAACATAGAAACAGTCAAAGAGAAATGCTCTTTGACCGTTTCATCTCATTTTATTCTTCTTTAAAGTCTGCGTCAATCACATCATCATCTGCTTTAGTGTTGCCAGCCCCGTTCATATCTGGTGCTGCTTGGCTGTATAACTTTTCAGAAATTGCATAGAAAACTTGTGTTAATTCTTCTTTAGCTGCTTTAAGTTCTTCAACTTGAGCTTCTGTCATTTCAGCCGCTACTGCCTTATCATTAAGTTCTTTTAATTTTGCAAGTGCTGCATCAACTTTTGCTTTGTCGTCAGCTTCTAATTTGTCTTCCATGTCTTTAAGCATTTTCTCTGTTTGGAAAACCATAGCATCTGCTTCGTTTTTAGCATCAATTGCTTCTTTACGTTTTTTATCTTCAGCAGCAAATTGTTCTGCTTCTTTAACAGCTTTTTCGATTTCTTCATCACTTAAGTTTGTACTTGCAGTGATTGTAATGTGTTGTTCTTTACCTGTTCCAAGATCTTTAGCTGATACTTTAACGATACCATTTGCGTCAATATCGAATGTTACTTCAATTTGTGGTACCCCACGTGGAGCTGGCATAATACCATCTAATTTAAAGTTACCAAGTGTTTTGTTATCATTAGCCATTGGTCTTTCACCTTGAACAACGTGGATATCAACTGCTGGTTGATTATCTGCTGCTGTAGAGAACACTTGAGATTTTTTAGTTGGGATTGTTGTATTTTTAGGAATAACTGGTGTTGCTACACCACCCATTGTTTCGATACCAAGTGTAAGAGGTGTTACATCAAGAAGAAGGATATCTCCTGAACCTGCTTCACCAGAAAGTTTACCACCTTGGATAGCTGCACCTACAGATACACATTCATCTGGATTGATTCCTTTGAATGGTTCTTTTCCTGTAATACGTTTTACAGCATCTTGAACAGCTGGGATACGAGTAGAACCACCAACTAATAATACTTTATCAAGTTCTGATGCATTAATACCTGCATCATTTAATGCTGTACGAACTGGTACCATTGTTCTTTCAACAAGATCAGCTGTAAGTTCATCAAATTTAGCTCTTGTAATAGTTACATCTAAACTTTGACCACCTGCGCAAATGAATGGGATTAATACGTTTGCGCTTGTTTTTTGAGAAAGTTCTTTTTTAGCTGTTTCAGCAGCTTCTTTTAAACGTTGCATAGCAACTTTATCTTCTGAAAGGTCGATACCTTCTTGTTTTTTAAATTCATCTACTAAGAAATCAATGATTTTTTGGTCAAAGTCATCTCCACCAAGATGGTTATCTCCACTAGTTGCAAGTACCTCAATAACACCATCACCGATATCAATAACTGATACGTCGAATGTACCACCACCAAGGTCATATACTAAGATTTTTTGTTCATTTTCGTTATCAAGACCATAAGCTAAAGCTGCTGCTGTTGGTTCGTTGATAATACGTTTTACATCAAGACCAGCAATACGTCCAGCATCCTTTGTTGCTTGTCTTTGGCTATCTGTAAAGTAAGCAGGAACTGTAATAACAGCTTCTGTTACACTTTCACCTAAGTGAGCTTCTGCATCTGCTTTTAATTTTTGAAGGATGATTGCTGAAATCTCTTGTGGAGAGAATTTTTTATCATCAATTGTTACTTTATAATCTGTACCCATGTGTCTTTTAATAGAAATAACTGTTCTTTCATGGTTTGTAACAGCTTGACGTTTTGCTACATCACCTACAAGTCTTTCACCTGTTTTACTAAAACCTACTACAGATGGTGTTGTTCTATTACCGTCAGCGTTAACAATAACTACTGGTTTTCCACCTTCCATAACAGATACACATGAGTTTGTTGTTCCTAAGTCAATACCAATAATTTTACCCATAATTTTTCCTCCTATTATTAGTTAGCCACTTTTACTAAACTGTGTCTAATTACTTTTTCTTTATATAAATAACCTTTTAGAAGTTCTTCTGCAACAATATTTTCTCCCAAATTCTCGTCATCTATGTGCATGACTGCATTATGAAGATTTGGGTCAAATTCTTTACCTATTGCCTCAATTGGTGTAACATGAAGTTTTTCAAGTAAACCTATCATTTGCTTATAAATCATTTCTACACCTGCAAAAAAGCTTTTATCTTGTGATTCAACTTTTAATGCACGCTCGAAATTATCAATAACAGGTAACATTTCTGCTACTGTGTTACTTACTGCATAATCATAGCGATCAGCCTTTTCCTTTTCACTTCTTTTTCTATAGTTATCAAATTCAGCCATTAAGCGTTGCCATCTATCAAGATATTCTGCTGCTTTATCTTCAGCTTGATGCTCTTTCTCATTGGATGCTTCATCAATGACTTCCGCCTCTTCTGTGACTGTTTCTTCTACTATAGTCGTTTCCTCATCAGAAGTTGTTTGTTCTGTTGTTTCAACTTCTTGTGCTACTTGATCTTCAGCTAATTGCTGATCTAAATTTTGATTTTCTTCCATGGTTTCACCCTTTCCTCAAAGCACTTATTTTCATTTATTATGAATCATTAAAGTCCTTGAGCATATTTGTTATATGATAAGAAACATATTCTAAAACAGAAACTACTTGATCATAGTTCATACGTGTTGGTCCTATAATACCTAGATTACCAATCGTATGTTCACCAATACTATAGCTTGTTGTTACTACACTATAATCCTTCATCGGAGTAAGAATATTCTCTTCTCCAATTTTTACAGTTATGGTATTAGGTTTAGACTGATCCAGCAATTTTGTTAAATATGGTTTTTCCTCTAGTAGCTTAAATAATTCTCTAGTTTTATCTTTATCATGTAATCCATTAAAATCTAGAATATTGTTGGTACCACGAATATAAATTTCTGGTGTATCTTCTTGTTTTAAAGTACTATCAATTGCCTCTAAAACGCTACTTGCAATATCCCCATATTCCTTCATTTTTTCTTCTATTGAAGTACGTATCTGGTCCACACTAATTTGACTTAGTGAGCTTCCTTTTAGCTTTTCATTTAAGATATTGGTTAAAGCCATACACATATTAAAATCAATCGCCTTTGGCGTATCAATCACATGATTTTTCACACTATTTGTATCTGTTACAATAACACACGCTACAGAATAATCATCAATAGGTACAAGCTGAATATGCTTAATACGTACTTGTGAAATAGGAGGTGTCATTGCAATCGTTGTACAATTTGTAAGCATTGCCACAAGCTTTGCAGTCTCTTCAACCAATGAATCAATACGTGTAATCTTTTCTTTAATTAAGTTTACAATGACCTTTTCTACTTCAGGAGTAATCTGAGGACGTTTCATCATGCCATCTACATAAAGACGATATCCTTTATCCGAAGGAATGCGCCCTGCTGAGGTATGAGGTTGTATGATTAGTCCAAGCTCTTCTAGATCTGCCATTTCATTGCGTATGGTAGCTGAACTAATACCAAGATCATATTTCTTTGAAATAGTTCTTGAACCAACTGGATCCCCTGTTTCTATATAATCGCGAATGATGGCCTCAAGGATTTTCAGCTTACGCTCATTCATATCCATCCAATCACTTCCTTCTTTTTGTTAGCACTCACCAAGACTGAGTGCTAACTATGAATTAAAGATAGCACTATTTTTTTATATTGTCAATATATTAATCTAATATTTTATTATTTTTAAGTTACTCTTTTCCATAGATTTTTAACCATAAGTTTACTTTTAGTATAATGTTTTTTGGATTTAATATACTATTCTTCTCAATTTATTTAATCCTTTACCCCTAAAATATTAGATAAAATGATACTTTTCTAGAGCAGGTATCTCTAAACTAGCGAAAAAAGACATACTTCCTAATGAAGTATGTCTTTTATTCACTTAATGTATCTAATCATATTTTCTATGATCCTCAGCTGTCTTTATCTGGCTTTAATATCATAAGCCATTATAAGAAAGAAGAGAAAATTTCATTACAGACATCTAAACCATAATCTGAAAGATAAATTCTATTATCTTTATGAATTAACAAACCTAGACGTATCCATTTTTGAAGGGGCTCTGAATACACTGTCCAAATAGTCTTTCCAAATTTTTTCTCAAAGATATTTTCGTCAATTCCTTCTAACAAGCGCAGTCCTAAAAAGACGTATTCCTCCATCGCTATCTTATCTGTTACCTCTTCTTCTTCATAACGAATCTTACTTATATCTCCTTGACATTCAATATAACGTTTAATATCTTCCTCATTATAATAACGCTTACCTTCATAGAGAGAATGTGCTCCTAAACCTAATCCTAGATAAGGCTCACACCTCCAATAGACTATATTATGCTCACACTTCTTACCTGGTTTTGACCAATTTGATATTTCGTACTGTTCATATCCCTTTTCTCTTAAGAAAGTTTGTGCCATATGATACATTTCACGGTCTAGTACTTCTGACACTTCTTGTATCTGCCCTTTTTCATACCATTCCCCAAATTGGGTGCCTTCTTCAATAATAAGTGCATAAACAGAAACATGTTCTAGGTCATAGGTAACTACCGTTTCTAATGTTTCCTTAAATTCCTCTAGTGTTTGTTCTGGTAAAGCAAACATTAGATCTGTATTAATTTGCCATTTTGTATACTTTCTAATCAGTCTAATACTTTCTTCCCACTCTTTAAAGGTATGGATTCTACCAATACGCTTAAGTAATGCATCGTGAGTCGACTGTAATCCTAAACTAATTCTTGTAATTGGATATTTCTTAAAAACCTCCATCTTAGCTTCATCTAAAGTTCCTGGGTTTGCTTCTATAGTCCACTCACAATATGGTTCTAATTTAAAATGCTTTGTAATAGCCATCATTAATTGCTCAAGTAAAAAAGGTGGTAGCACTGTTGGTGTGCCCCCACCTATAAAAATAGACTTGATTCTTGTATCTAATGGCAAACTTTTACTTGTTTTTTCTATTTCCTTAATGAGTGCTTCTATATAAGACTCCTGCTCCTTGCTTCTAGGCAAAGATAAAAAGTCGCAGTAATAACACTTTGAAGCACAAAAAGGAATATGAAAATAAAGTCCAATTTGCATGCCCTCATCCTCTATTCGTCTAATTTAAGTACGCTCATAAAAGCTTCTTGTGGAACTTCCACACTACCTACTTGACGCATACGCTTCTTACCTTCTTTTTGTTTCTCAAGAAGCTTACGTTTACGTGAAATATCTCCACCATAACATTTGGCAAGTACGTCTTTTCTCATAGCACTAATCGTTTCTCTTGCTACAACTTTGTTTCCAATAGCTGCTTGAATAGGAATCTCAAATAAATGTCTTGGTATTTCCTTTTTAAGTTTTTCGGCAATCTTACGCCCTTTATTAGCAGCACTTGCTTCATGCACTATGAGTGAAAGTGCATCCACTACTTCTTTATTTACAAGAATATCTAATTTTACAAGTTTAGATTCTTGATAGCCACATAATTCATAATCAAATGAGGCATATCCACGTGTCCTAGATTTAAGCGCATCAAAGAAGTCATAAATAATTTCATTAAGTGGTAACTCATAGTTTAAGACTGCTCGAGTTGCCTCTAGATACTCCATTCCAAAATAATTACCACGTCGTTCTTGACAAAGTTCCATAACGGCACCCACATAATCAGATGGTACGATAATTTTAGCTCTTACCATTGGTTCTTCCATAAACTGAATCATAGATGGGTCTGGTAAATTAGATGGATTAGAAAGCTCTAATACCTCTCCATTGGTTTGATGCACTTTATAAATAACATTAGGTGCTGTCGTTACTAAGTCTAAGTTATATTCACGTTCAAGACGTTCTTGAATAATTTCCATGTGTAATAAACCTAAAAATCCACATCTAAATCCAAATCCTAATGCCACAGAAGTCTCTGGTTCAAATACAAGTGCTGCATCATTTAATTGTAATTTTTCCAAGCTATCACGTAAGTCTCCATACTTAGCACCATCTGCAGGATAAAGCCCACAGTAAACCATAGGATTTGCTTGCTTATAGCCTGGTAATGCTTCTGCAGCTGGATTAGCTACATCTGTTACTGTATCTCCAACACGTGTATCTTGCACGTTTTTAATACTTGCTGTAAAATAACCTACTTCTCCTGCAATAAGTCCTTCTTCACTTGGTCTAAATTGACCTGCACCAAAAGTACCAACTTCTACAACTTCAAATTCTGCACCCGTAACCATCATACGGACTTTCATACCTTTTTTTAGCTGACCATCTTTAATTCGGCAAAACACAATAACACCTTTATAGGGATCATAAAGGGAATCAAAAATAAGTGCCTTAAGTGGTGCATTTAAATCACCATTTGGTGCTGGTACTACTTTTACAATTTGTTCAAGTACATCTTCAATATTTAATCCTGTTTTAGCAGAAATAAGAGGGGCCTCACTAGCATCTAATCCAATGATATCTTCTATTTCTTCTTTAACACGTTCAGGATCTGCACTTGGTAAATCAATTTTATTAATAACTGGCATAATCTCAAGGTCATGTTCCAAGGCCAGATAGACATTAGCCAGTGTTTGTGCTTCAATACCTTGTGCTGCATCTACAATCAGTACAGCTCCTTCACAAGCTGCTAAACTTCTAGATACTTCATAGTTAAAATCCACATGACCTGGTGTATCTATTAAGTTAAAAATATACTCTTCACCATCTTTTGCTTGATATACAAGTCTAACGGCTTGAGATTTAATGGTAATTCCTCTTTCTCTCTCTAAATCCATGTTATCTAGTACTTGTTCTTGCATCTCACGGGCAGTAAGTGTTCCAGTCATCTGAATAATCCTATCCGCAAGTGTACTCTTACCATGGTCTATATGAGCAATAATGCAAAAGTTTCTTATCTTTTTTTGTTTTGAAAGAGACATTTTGCTCCTCCTTCTATCATTTGTCTATTGTTTTCGTTTCATTATAGCATAGGCTTTCTTTTTCTATCAATCTTTTTGCAAGACTTTTGCCAGAATTTCGGCTACTGGTTCAACTGCATTCAGTGCTTCTTCAGATGTATTAGTCTGTGCTCCCCATTCCATTAAGAGTGAATAAGGTCTCATATGTGTACTGTAACGCCATTCATTTAGATAGATTTTTCTAGCTAAACCTGGATAAAGCTCATTCATTGTAACCATTGTTTGTAAAGAAAGTGCTAAATTATCACTTAAATAAGGATTAGGCAAATCTACCTTTTCTTCTACTTCTCCAGCAAGATTACGATTTAGACACAATCCATTAACTAACATAATTTTAGCTGTAGGTTTTCCATTAATATCAGTTGTAAGATGGACATTCTCATCTACCCCATCCCTATGTAAATCAATCACTAAAGATATGGATGGATTTTCATCTAATACCTTTTGAATGACTGGCTCCATTCTTTCATATTCACCATTACTCACAAATTTGGTTTTATTAGATGCTTCATAAAATGATTCTGTTATATGAATGGTTTTTAAACCATATTTTTTTTCTAAGGTTTCTGCTAAAGCATCTCCAACATCTGCAACCGTTGCGCCTCCTACAAAATCCTCTCTAACATGTGTATGAAAAATCAAGACCTTTGGTTCGTCCATAGATGGAGTAACTGAAATAGACTGAGTCACTAATTCATAAAGATCCCACTTCTCTAACATATCTAAATCAAATTCCATTTTACTAGGAGCCATTAGGTAATGCCTGTAGACATAAGAAGGGTCTTTAAACTGAGTTAAGTCTTCCTTATCTTTTTGCGGGCCTATAGGCTCATATATAGAATCGTCTGCCACTAGATACGAATTCTCATCTTGTTCAAAATAGCCTTTTATTTCTCCTCTTGCTACTTGCTCTGAATAAATGCCGTGGCGATAGGGTGTGATACTTGTAAAAAAACTATATGGATCTTTCCATTTTAAATCAGTTAATAAAAATACCCAACTTTCTAAAAGTTTTCCTGTTAAATCACTTTCTTCATGATAAGGATGTGATATTTCTAAAAACAGTTTATTAGGCGAATAACCTAAGTGATGCATTTGATATAAATTACCTAGTATAATGACACCTAATAAACTGTATAAAAGCCTAACTGTTGCTTTATTAATAGGTTGATACTCTCTAGAATAAATCCTCTTAATAAAATGCATGTCCTTTCCCCCTTATACTCTTTATATTGTATACAAAAAGTATAAGGTTTATGACTAATAAGTATACTTATTAATATCTTCTAATGTCATGCAAGGATGTACTGCAATATTAATACCATTTGATATGATACTTGCTAGATATTCCATAATCTCATCAATTTCTTTGGGTGTTACAAAAAGTTCACTAATTTCAGGTGCTAATGTTTCTTTAATAAGCTGATAATGATCTTCTTCATTTAGGTCTTTTAATAGATCTACAAGCTTAGATTCTTTAGCTTGTTTTGATAATACTTCAATGAAATTGTGTAAAGTATCAGACACTAGAGTTGCTGTATCTACTACTGTAGGAACCCCTATGGCAATGACCTTACACCCAATTGAATCTTCATTAAGTTCTTTTCTACGATTTCCCACGCCAGCTCCTGGTGAAATACCTGTATTAGAAATTTGAATCGTAGCATTAATACGTGATACATTTCTAGCTGCTAAAGCATCAATTGCAATAATGCAATCTGGCTTAACATTTTCAGCAACTCCTCTAATGATTTCTGCCGTTTCAATTCCTGTTAACCCCATAACACTAGGTGCAAAACTACTTAAATAAGCCACATCGTCCTCAATAAGTTCGGGTGCTTTTAATGCTATATGCCTTGTTACAAATACTTGATTAGCTACTTTAGGGCCTAATGTATCTGGTGTCGCAAAACGATTACCAAGCCCAATAACCAAAACATTAAGAGGACGGTCTTTTTTAGGAGGTAATAAGGACGCAATAGCCTGAGATAAAACATCTATTACTTTTTCATGTAGAGAAGGATTATTCTGCTTAATACCTGGACACTCAATCGTAATATAATCCCCTTGAGGTTTACCCATATTCTCTTCTCCCTCTTCATTTAAAATACGAACACGGGTTATTGTAATTTCTTTTTCTTCCACTTCCTTTTGGTGAATCTCTACTCCAGGAATTTGATAATCCTCATCCTTATCAAGTTTAAGAACATCACTAATTTCAATGGCTAAATCGGTTCTTGGAAAAAATTTATTTTCAGTTTTCTTTATTCCCATAACTTCACTCCTTTTTGACATAAACTTTTACAAAAAGCTTTTTTGTTTTATAATGATAGTCATATATTGATGTATTCATTAGGTAGTTTAGCCATAAATTTTCCTTGTATACATTGACTTTGTGAATAAGCTATAATATAATTAGGCTGTTGAAACCGTTCATAGTTCCCCAAACCGTGTCTAAGAATATGAATGGAGGTGCCACAAAATGGCAAATATTAAATCAGCAAAAAAACGTATCTTAGTTATCGCAACAAGAACTGCACGTAACCGTGCAATCAAATCAGCAGTTAAAACTCAAATTAAAAAAGTTAGATTAGCAGTAGAAGCAGGAAACAAAGCTGAAGCTCAAACAGCTTTAGTAGCAGCTACTAAAGCTATCGATAAAGCAACAGCAAAAGGAATCTTCCACAAAAATGCTGCTGCTCGTAAAAAATCTACTTTAACTCGCTTAGTTAATGCTGTAGCATAATCTAAGTGCTTAACAAAAAAAGACCTCTTTATGAGGTCTTTTTTTGTTAAGCACTTATCCCTATTCAATTAGCCTGTATGATTTAACGCACGCATAATGAGGACTTCTACACACCTATTCGCCTCCATTTTTCCTGTTTTTAGTAAACGATCTGTTTCTAGACAAGCTTCTAATAAGGCTTCTAATTCATTAAAACTATAACGATTCACTTCTTCTAATATCTCTTTGATAGCAAAATAGGGCATCTTTATTTGAGTAGCAATTTGCTTTACATCTTGTCCTCTTGCTTTTAAGTACTTAACTTGATACATCACACGAAATTGTCTAGCTGTTAAAATAAGTATGCCAATAGGTGATTCTTTACTTTGAAGCATGCGACTGTATATCTCTAGTGCCTCATCACTTTTACCTGAAGCAATCTTTTTTACTAATTCAAATACTCTTGTTTCTAACGAAAAAATACAGATTGAATCAATCGCTTGACGTGTTATTTTTCCATCTTCAATAAAGTTTAATAATTTGTTCCACTCGCTTAGAATATAGTCTACATCCTCAGGCATGTTACGTACAAAGTAATACAAAGTAGCCTTATCAACCTGTATGCCCTCTTCTTTTGCAGATTGAACTAATAATTTTATAATCGCCTCTTCACCTGGAAAATTAAATTCAATAATCTGATATTGAGATTTTATCGTTTTATAAAGTCTACTTCTTTTATCTGCTTCACGTTCATCAATTAGTATTGTGATATACTCTGGTAGATTCTGAAGCATTGCTTCAAATTTTTCACTTTCTTCTTTTCGTCCTGGCTTAAAGTATCCAGTATCTTTTAAGTAAATAAGCTTCTTCTCTGAGAAAAAAGGTAAAGTCTCAATAACATCTTTTAAGGTGTCAACAAGAACCTCTTTTTCCTTCGCTTCATAATAATTCATCATCTCATTACCAGCAACTAATATTTGATTTTTAGTTTCTTGTATATATTGATTTTTTGACCAATGATCCTCCCCTAAAAGTAAAAAGCAATCTGCTTTCATTGTCATTTCTATGCATCCTCTCTATACTTTGTTTCTGTCAGGTAGTAGCCATCTGTTTCATAACAAATTGTACCATTTATATCTGTACGACTGATTTTTACATCTGCCTCTTCTAATAACTCTATGACCTCTTCATGAGGATGTCCATAAGAATTTTTACGACCACAACTTATCATAGCATACATAGGATCAAGTTTCAAAAGGAGCTCTTTTGAAGTACCTGTCTTTGATCCATGATGACTGACCTTAAGTAATGAAATAGGCCCTATTGTATCATAAATCGTAGTATCTGATGTCTTCTCTTTATCTCCTGTAAATAATGCACTAAATTTTCCGTATCTTAACTCACATACTAAAGAATTATTATTCCTATCACCAAATGAAATAGAGGATTTAGGTGCTAAGCAAGTCATACTTAATTCTCCTAATACTAATGTATCTTGTTGCTTTAGCTCATAAACTGGTATACTTTTATAACGACATAAATTTAGAAATTTTTGAAGTAAATCTGAATCATCTGATGCAGAAATAAAAGCTTTATTTATTTCGATATTGCTATCTAATAGTTCAATAAGTCCACCTATATGATCTGCATCTGAATGACTCACAAAAACAGCTTCAACTTCTCTCTTTCCTCTATATTTTATATACTGTTCGACAGTCCGACCTTTCCCGAAATTTCCACCATCTACTACAAGTATCTGTTTACCTGGTGTTTCAATCACTGTACTATCTCCCTGCCCAACATATAATAAAGTTATTTTTAAAGTTAATGGACTAAGAAAATTCATGAATTGATAACTACATCCAATGAGTATTATCCCTTTTAAAAGTTGACTTTTCTTCAAGTATCCAAACCAAAAAGCTCCTAATAAAACGACCATTCCACTATAAAGGATAAATAACATCAGATTAGGTCTTCCAATACATAATGTGGAAAATGGTACCTCCATTAGCCGACTTGTGATATATTCTATAGCACTCAATACTTTCTCAATACATCTAGCACTAAACGATGCCATTGGTATATGCATCACATGCAAGATAAGACTCATCCATCCGCCTATAATAACCCAAGAAAAAATAGGAATAACTACCAGATTAATAAGGCTAATCAAAAAAGGAATTTCAAAAAAGTGATAACTCAAAATAGGCCATGTTAATAGTTGTATACTTAGCCACATGAATAGATTCTTTTGCCACTTAG
>JAHLFQ010000221.1 GCA_018883705.1 Candidatus Cellulosilyticum pullistercoris | reverse complement strand
CTTGCATGAATCATCTTACCATCTCCTATATAGATTCCACAATGGCTAATATTGTTTGCACTACTTCCAAAGAATAATAAGTCTCCTTTTTGAAGATTCTCTTTCGTAATCAAAGTACCTACTTTGCTTTGTTCACCTGAAGTTCTCGGAATTGTTACTCCATGAATTTTCATAACACCTTGTGTAAAACCAGAACAGTCTGTACCATTTGTTAAACTCGTTCCACCATATACATATGGGTTGCCTAAGTATTTCATTGCTGTTTCAACTATTTGTTCACCTGTTACACGATTAGATGTGCTTGTATTTGTACTTGTGCCTGTACCACCTGTCCATACAGGAATTTGTCCAACATTTTTAAGTGACTGTGTGCTAACATAAGGATCATATTTGCAGTCTATATATTGGCTCGATACAAATCCCGCACTACCATTAATCATAATCTTATAAAAGCCATTTACTTTATATAAAACTTCAACCTTAGTTCCATTCTTTAAACTTCCAATTACTTTTGAATTTTGAATATCAGGATAGCTTCTTATATTTAAATTGGTTGCTTTAACCGTTCCATCAGCTCTTGTTAATGTTAAATATTCTTGTTTAATATAGGCTTTTGTCCCTTGAACATCAACTTTATACCATACATCGCTTGTCCCTACTAAATCAACAATCTGTATCGACTCTTTAGCATAAACCTTCTTAACAATAGATGAGGCTGTTGTAGGGTTTGACCTCACATTTAGAACATTGGCATTAACTGTACCTAGCGTTTTAGCAAATGTAAACTGAGGTAACATCATAAGCCCAGCTCCTAGTAATAGCATTGCTTTCTTTCTCTTTCGCATAATAACCTCCGCATCTATATTACACTATATATATATTAACAATTTATTACATTTTGTTACAAATATTGTATATCCTTTTAAAGAAAATGTCAATTTTTGTAAGTTATATTTTTATATAGAAGTGTATTTATGATGCATTTGTTAACAAAAATGAGGATGGTCATTTAGACCATCCTCATCCATTCAAATTCTATATTTATTTAGTCATTATCTATACTATAATCTATAATTTCACCTGTATAAGCATTAATATCATACTCATACTCTTTATTTTCATATTTAAACTCTATTTGATATTCCCATATCCCATCATCTTGATCTAATTCATTTTTAACATAACTTACTTGCTGCTTAGTCAAATTAGCATGCGCTAATGCAATTTGTTCTGCTTTTTCTTCACCTATATAGTTTGCATTGCTGTTTGTATTAGGAATTTCAAATCCTTCTATATCATGATCATAGCTTACTATTTGACCTGTAATAGCATCTATATCATAATCATACTCTTTATTTCCTGCAAAGAACTCTACTTCATACACAATTCTATTATCATGTCTACTTAATTTTAATTTTGTAATTGTAAAGTTACCTTTTTGTATACCTGCATGTTTTAATGCTATATTTTTTGCTTCTTGTTTTCCTATATAGAGACGATTTCCATTATGATTTATACCCTGAGAATTATTGTTAGAGTCATTATTAATGATATCATCTGTATCATTTGTATACTCCCCTAAGTAAATAACGCCATCTTTATACTCTAATGGAATGCCTACTAATTCACTAAGATTTCTTAATGGCACATAAGTTGTATTATTATATACAAGAACTTCCTGATTGCTTATATTCCCTTTATAATTTATGGCCTGTGATTTTAGATTCGCTGAAACTTTTTTATACGTAAACGCACTAACAGTTATGGTCATACTTAAAGCTAGACAAGCTATTAAAATTCCTTTTTTCTTCATATACTCACCTCTATTTAACCACATATCCCTTATATAATTATACTTTATAAAGTATAGATTTTTAAATAATTATTGTCAATAAATGATCATTGATCACTCAATCTGCATCGTTTCCATCTCTTCTTTTGTTACTCCATTTGCTTTTGCAAGACCTATCCAATATTGTGTGGATGCTTTTATAAATAATTTTTTTGACAGTGGCATTTTAACGAAAAAAGCCTTATCTCTTTCATTTTCAATTGCCTTTGCTAATTGTTTTATCTTAAATTTTACAAGAAATGCAAATGGTGTTTTAAGAATGGCTTCACCACTCCCTATTGATAAATACGATCCCATTTTAAAACCTTTTTGCTTACAAAAGAGCTTTATCATTTTTATCGCTACAGTATTTTGTTGATACTCTATAAATCCACAATTTACTATGCAGTGAATTTTTATATTATGATTCATCTGATATTCTTCAAGTTTTTTTAAGAAATTTAGGAGTGTAACTGGAATCCCATCAGCATAAAGCGGAAATACAAATAATATATTTTCATAGTCTTCTATTCTACTACAAATCTCAAGATGATTATTTTTATTGATATTAAATTCAGCTATATCTTGTTTATAATACTTTTTAAAAATAGCTGCATATGCTTTTGAATTTGATTTGGCTGCCCTTGGGCTACCATTTATTATTGCTAATTTTGCCATTTTGCCACCTCTTGCTCTACTGTTTTCAAAAGCTCTTCTTTTGTAGTAAAAACTATCTTTACACTATCAAAAAGCATATTATGTGCATTTCTTTTTACAAGCTCTGAAAAAATTTCTTTTTCTTCCTTGTCTATTTCTCCATAAGCAATGATAGTAGCCTTTTTCTTTTTTACATCTCTTTGAACATGATGTGTCTCACCATTATGAATTCGAATAAATGCCTGTTGAATGGGAATGGCTCTTTCTAACATTGTTTTCATAATAGTATCATATGACCCATACCTTACATGACTCACATAAATAACTTCATTACTCTTGGCAATCAAAGGATAGACACTTGTGGCATCATCACGAATCACACACTTACCTGGCGTTTTTACCCAACATCCAAAACACCCAACACAGTTTTTAATATTTAATGTTGATAAGTCAACTAATTTATTTTCATTACCTATTTCAATATCTAAAAGTGTATCCATCATAAGTAGTTTCATAATATTCCTCCTATCTTATAGAATAAAAACACCATTCAATGCTTATATTAAAAGTCTATAAAATAATGATATTCCCCAATATAATTGATAATATAGTATGATGTCAAGAAAAGACCTGTAGTAAAAACAAAAAAAGCTCTGCATATTGTAATTCTACAATATACAAAGCCTTTTAAAACATTATGTATCTTACCACTTACCGTTAGCCATATGACCTGCAAGTTCTGCTTTACATCTTTGTTTGATTACCCAAGCTTCATCTTTTGCTTTTTCAAAAGCAGATACACATTTTGGATCAAGTTTAAGTTCGATACCTTCTTTTGAAAGTTCAGCGATTTTTTCTGCTAATAAAATGATTTCAGCATGGATACTGTTTGTTCTATCTGAAGCGTAGATTTTTTCAGCATCTTCACTACTAAGTTCAACAAATTTCTCTTTTCCTACATTACATTTTGGGCAAACTTCTGGAGCTTCAATCCCTTCTGCTACATATCCACATACACTACATTTAAATAATTTTTTCATTATTATCTCTCCTATTATTTATATGTATCACATATTTTAAAATTTTTTAATATTACATTTACATATTACTCTAATGAGTATTTATTGTCAACCAATCATTACCAATCTCCTTATATGATTTCCAATAAATATTTAATATTATAATTTTTCATTCTTCCTATTATTAACTCTATTAATATGTATGAACGATACCTATCCTATTATGACTGATGAATCGAACTCATCACGATTAATAATTACTTTTGCTTACATGAGTGATAGGTCATCATTAAAGTCTGTATAAGCCAAAGGACTCCTACAGGTAAACAAATAATAGGACTTACTTCTAATGACATAATCAGTATCCAGCAAATTACAAATACAACGGCATATACTCCTACCATAGCACTTATCGTTTTAACACTTGCTTTTCCTGTTTTAATTTTCTCAAATTCATCTAACTTATCAAAGTAATCTTTCTTAAACTTTAAACCCACTGG
>JAHLFQ010000031.1 GCA_018883705.1 Candidatus Cellulosilyticum pullistercoris | reverse complement strand
CTGGTTTCATATACTGTATCTTCTGTTTCTTCACATTCAAATTTATAACCAATCGGTGTGGTAAAATCAAAGTTAACAATAGGATGCTCTCTATCATATTTTTGTGGATAATACGCCTCCTCACTGTCCTCATTATCGTATACATCTATTTCCTCATCATCACTCTCATCTTCAGAAAAATCTACGTTTATTTCTTCATCTTCACTTTCATCTTCAGGAAAATCATAGATATCATCTTCATCTATATCTTTATCTAGTTCATAAAGTTTCTGTCCTAGAATTTCTTGTTCTAAACGCATTCGTTTCTTGCTTAAATCCTCTATCTCTATTTCAGATTGCTTTCTATCACTTTCCTTAGTATGATTCTCTATCTTACTCACATCTTCTTGTAGTATACAAAGTTCAAATAAGCATACTTCACTTCCTTCAATGCCTAATGGCATGTCCTGTATGTATATGGCCCCTATCTTATCATAAAAACCATTTGTATTCGGGTCACTTAATATGTACAACTTATCTATATTATTTTCTCTACACTGCCCAACTAACTCTTCTATCAGTCTACTACCAATACCACTACGAATATAAGCTGGTCTAATAAAAAGATGGTCTAACCAATAGCCTGCCTTAATAAAAGCCTCATCTCTCCAATAGCTTTCCCCTACTTCTATTACAGAACAATAGCCTATGATTGTATCTTTTTTCTGAGCTATTAGTACAATATTTTCCTCTATATATTCTTCTGTAATGGCTAGTTCATCATCCCCTGTTTCTAAAGATTCCTTAGGATAATCCCCATATCGTTTTGTGCCCAAGGAAATACTTGTTAAAAATAATGCATCTTCTGGCTTTGCACGCCTTACAGTAAACTCCATATCTAATCTCCTTCCACCCCTCATAATCCCTAAAAATCTCTCTATTTCTATAAATATTATGCCCGAATTATTTTCCAAAATAGTTATTATATTTAAAATATACTTTAAATAATGCGATGCATCAACATATTTTGTGATGATAGTTAGTCATAAATTAATTAATATGATAAAAAAAGGTCTAGCTGTTTAAACTTACTAGACCTTTTCTTATTATTAACGTTGATTTCTACTTATTGAAGCACCAGTACCTTGTGTTCCAGAACTCATGGTACTTTTAAAACCGCTTTTAGAATTCTGTGCCTCTTTCATATTATCCATTCTACTTTGTAATTCTGCTTCAATAGATTGTTTTTTTGACATAGCATCATCTCCCTTTAAGTAGATTTTGCCCTATCTATGATTTAAAATACATACATTTTTTAGAACATCTATGCTTATAATTCATAGCTAAGTTTCATGAATTCTTCAATGTCCTCTTTCACAATATTTAAAGAATCTCTCCAAAATTGTGGGTTAGATACATCAATACCAATCGTCTTTGTGACATCTTCTATTTTCATTTTTCCTGTTACTGCAAGGAGTTTCTTATATTTCCCTGGAAAACCTTCTTTATCTTTTAGATACTGAGCATAAAGTCCTTTTGCAAAAAGAAGTCCAAAGGCATATGGGAAGTTATAGAAGTTAGCATCTGCATAGTAATAATGAGACTTCCAAGTCCACATATAAGGATGAAGATAATTAGGGTCTAACCCCTCTCCATAAGCTTCTTTTTGTGCCTCTATCATCATATTTTTGATTTGTTCTACCGTAAGAGGACTTTCCTGTCTACTTTCAAAAACAGCAGTTTCAAATAAATATCTTGAGTAAATGTCCACGATAACTTGTGTACTATCACTGATTTCTGTTTCTAAGATAGCAAATGCTTCTTCCTTGCTACCTTCTTTAATAGCAGCCTTCTTAACAATGGTTTCACAGAAAGTAGAAGCTGTTTCTGCAAGTGGCATTGGATAATTCGTATTAAGAATGCTTTCTTCTTTTAAACATTCTCCATGATAGCCATGTCCTAATTCATGTGCCATTGTAATCGTATCACCGAAATTATCTCCATAGTTTAGTAAAATTCTACTTTCCCCAATACTATGGACACCACAGCAGAAAGCACCACCTACTTTACCTTCTTTAGGTAACACATCAATCCAATGGTTATCCATTGCTTTTCTTGCATAATCACCAAGGCTCGTATCAAAACTCCTAAATTGCTTTTCAACAAAAGCTTTACCTTGTTCATAAGTATATTTCATCTCTTTATCAATAACAGGTGCATACATTTCATAGAAAGGTAAACCATTGCTATAACCAAGAAGCTCAGCTTTTCTTCTTAAGTATTTCCTAAAGACCGGCATACTTTCTTTCATCGCTTCAAGCATAGCATCTAAGGTTTTCTTATCCATTCTTGAATCTTCTAGAGTCATAGCTAGAGGTGAATCGTAACCTCTTAATTTAGCTATAGTAATAACTTCTCCTTTAATACCGTTTAATGCAGCAGCAATCCCTTCTTCGATTTTTTTATAGGATGCAATTTCTGCTTCATAAGCTTTCTTTCTTACCTCTTTATCTTTATCATATGCCATGTTAAGCACTACAGTTAAAGGTAATTCTTCCTTTTTACCTTCTTGTTCAAGTTCTACTTTATGAGTAGAAATAAGTAGGTTCTTGTAATTGACCCAAGCTGTAGAACCAGTATTTTTCATCTTAGCAAGTATTAATTCTTCCCTTTCACTTAATAAATGTTTACTCTGCTCAACTATTTCCTCTAAGTAAAACTTAAAGTTCTTTAGCTTATCAGAGGATTCAATAACTGATGAAAGCTCTTTAATTTCACTAATCCATTTACTAATTTTGGTTTCTGCCTCAGCAAGTTCGCTATGCTTTTGATCAATAATATCCGCATATTTATTGGCATCTTCATCCTTTGCATTGGCACTTACAGTAAGCTCAGCATAAACGCTAAGTTTCTCAAAAGTTAAACTCAGTGTTTCAGAAAGCGCTATATAACGTTCTAGTTTTTCTTTTTCTTTCTTATGATCCTTAGTTATTTCTTCAGCAAGTTCATTTAATGCTTTAATTAAAGTATCTAATTTCTTTAAGTCCTCTTGATAAGCCTTCCCTTCAAAGGAATCATAAAGCTCATTTAAACTCCAATCCATACTATTTCCCATTTGCTCCCCATCCTTTTCAATAGCTATGAGTGCTAAGAATAAATAGCTGCCTTCTACCTCTATACGATAAATACCCATAGCTTCTAATTGATGTATACCTGCAAAAGCTAAATCACGTGCTACTGTTTCTTCACATTCAAATCCGCCTTGTAAAAAGATATTGAAACCTGTTACTTTTTCAAGCTCTTTAAGAGACTTTGCCTCTTCTCTAATCGCCTCTGAAAGATTTTCATTGGCCCAGCCCCATATCCAGCTTCTATCTTCTTTATGCCATGAACCAATGCATTTTACTTTGAATGTAAGTGTTTCATGATCTGCTTTCTTAAGCTTAATACTACTTTTATCTTGACTAAAACTGTAGGTGGTATATTCATTAAGTTTATAAGTTGTTGTTAAGTATTTTTGTTTTTCTAGAACTTCTTTATGGCATTTTTGTAAGAACATATCTAATTCTTTATCTGTCATTTATCGCTTCCTCTTTTCTCTTTAGTACGCACTTCTAACCACTACTTTATACACGCTCTATAAAGTATCTAGTCTGGCTACTATTTCACTTAGCCTCTGCGTTCTATTTTTATATCTATTATATATACTTAACACTTATTAACTTATTTTTCAATAAAGATTTGGATGAATTTGGTTTTTACTTTCTTTGTAGCTATTTAAAGGATGTGTACTTGGTCCTTCTAGAATCTCTCCATCCATACTAAATCTAGAACCATGGAATGGACAATCCCATGATTTTTCTGCACTATTCCAACGTAAGTTTGCGCCCACATGTGGACAGGTAATATGAACAATATGATAGACTTCTTCTGAATCTTGATAAATACCATATACATTACCATCATCAAGCTTTGTCACTACTGCTTCTTCTTTGTCAGGAAATTTCTCTCTTGGTATTGAACGTAACTTTCCTTGTAAATAATTTTTTATACCTGTTATATTGTGCATTGCAAAAGTAGCTCCACTAAATACCCCTGTCCTTTTTGGATTAAAGAGCTCTTCATACGTGCTTCTACCTGTTAGGAGCATATCTCTTAGAACCAGTGCAGCATTGGTTCCACCTGTCATTCCCCACTTATTAAATCCTGTGGCAACATAGACATTATGAGAAAGATTACTATTTAAATAACCTATATAGGGTATTTTATCAGAGGTAACATAATCTTGTGTTGACCAATGATATAATATCTTGTCTGTATCAAATACTTTTTTTGCATACTTACTTAGTTCTTCAAAATGTGCATACTCATTTTCATCATCCCCTACACGATGTTCTCCACCACCAATAAGCACAACGCGTTTCTCATAAACAGGCCTAATAGAGTATTTTGGGTTATCTATAGAAATAAAACTCCCCTTTGGAAGTTTATCATTATCAACTTCTGCTCCAACGACATATAGACGCTTCATATTAAGCCTAGAAAAATAGAATCCTAACCCATCATACATAGGAAAATGAGACGCAATGACAATTCTTTGTGCATAGATATGACATCCATTTTCTGTTTCTAAACTCATATTCTCCTTCGGCATGACTAACCTAACAGGTGAATTCTCATAGATTTTTCCACCTGCATTTATAAATTTTTCTGCTAGTTGTAAAAGATATTTCCTAGGATGAAATAAAGATGCACCTCCCCATTCTATAGCTGCTTTGACAGGTAGGTTAAGAGGTAAACTTTCCTTATAGACCATATCTATTCCTAATCTCTTACATGCTTCTACCTCATTTTTAATCCGATTAATATTCTTCTCCTCTACAGTGAAAACATAAGAAGGCATGTCTATCAAATCACAGTCAATCTGTTCTTCTTTAACCGTTTGTCTTACAAATTCAATAGCTCTCTGATTGGCATCTGCATATTGTTTGGCCTTACCTGGACTTTTAGTATGCATAAGCTCATCATATATGAGACTATGCTGCAAAGTAAGCTTTGCTGTACTTTTAGGCGTCATTCCCGTTGCGATGCGATCCGCTTCAAGTAGTACAACCTTCTGTCCTGAATGCTTCATAAGGTATGCAAGTGTAATCCCTACAATCCCTCCTCCTATAATAACTAAATCTGTATGAAGGTCCTGCTCTAGTTTAGGATAATTGGTCTCCTTCGTATCTGCTAAGAATACTGACTCATGTCTTCCAAATAAATTCTTTTCCATATGCTCTTCCCTCTTCTTATCTTTTTTCTTAGTATATCTTCCATGGGCTAACTTCATTCTCTACTTATTTAAGTCATACCCTATTTCTCATACATCGATAGACTTTAAAAAGAGGTCGTCCCTTAGAATATCTAAATGAGAATAATTTTTATTTTTATATTTACACGGTTATTATTTTGTATTATCATGAATAAATATTTGATAGATATTCTAGGTTCACATTTATTTATAGAAGTCTTTTCATTATTTGCAGAAGGAAGATTAATAATATGTCACGTATTGAACAAGAAAAAAAAATAGTTAATGCCATGATTAAAGTATACTGCCGTAGAAAACATCACTGTAAGACTTTATGTTCTGAATGTCAGGATTTAGCCGAGTATGCTAACAAAAGATTGACTCATTGCAAACATGGAGAAAATAAAAGCTTTTGTAGTGCCTGCCCTACACATTGCTATGCACCACAGTACAAAGAGAAAATTAGAGCAGTTATGCGTTTTAGTGGCCCTTGGATGTTACTATATCATCCTATTATGGCCATTAAACATCTATTTCAAAAATAGCTATTACTATGCCTTTCTATTACAAAAAAGCCGAGAAATAAGGGGTTTTACACCACCTATTTCTCGGCTTTTCCTAAATTCTTTATTTATGCTTTGATTTATAATCCGTTGTTAGCAATAACGTTTTTATACCAGTCAAATGATTTCTTTTTATATCTTTTTAAAGTACCATTTCCTGCATTATCTTTATCTACATAGATAAAGCCATAACGTTTTTTCATTTCTCCTGTTGAAGCACTTACAAGGTCAATACAACCCCATGGTGTATAACCAATTAAATCTACACCATCTTCTTCTACTGCTTCAATCATCGCTTTAATGTGTGCTTCTAAATAAGCAATTCGATAATCGTCCGTAATTGTACCATCTTCTTCTAATGTATCTACTGCTCCAAGTCCATTTTCTACGATAAATAATGGTTTTTGATAACGATCATAAAGGGTATTCATAGTAATACGAAGACCAAGTGGATCAATTTGCCATCCCCATTCACTTTCAGGTAAGTGTGGGTTCTTGATACCAGCAAAGGCATTTCCTAGTTTTGGCTCACCTACTGTTGGATCTGCACTTACTACTCTTGATGAGTAATAACTAAATGCAATGAAATCTACTGTGTTTTCTCTTAAGATTTGCTCATCCTCTTGACCCATCTCAATTTGAATATTGTTGTGTTCTAAGAATTTCTTAGCGTAGTTTGGATATTCTCCTCTTGATTGTACATCAATGAAGAAGTAATTTTCTCTATCTTTACCTAATGCGGCAAATACATCTTCTGGTTTACAGCTATATGGATA
>JAHLFQ010000220.1 GCA_018883705.1 Candidatus Cellulosilyticum pullistercoris | reverse complement strand
CTCATCTAAATCTGCTTCTGTTTCTGCATGTTGACTCCACTCATAGGCACACTCAGGGCATACATACATGCTACCATCTTCATAAGTATATTCTGAATTACATTTTGGACAATTTGGATAATCGTTCATCTACTTTCTCAACTTTCTATTATTCTAGTTTGCAAACTTTATCCTATCACAGACTTTAAGTTTTTACAAATTTACAATGTGCTTACACTTAATTGACTACTTCTCCAAAGATTCACAATGACTCCAGATGGCATCTCGTAAAAACTTAGCCCCTCCTACTACAATAGCATCATAATATGCCGCAAATCTTGAATCGTCTACGTAACTTTGTGCCAGATTTTTATGTGCTTCTACACTATACATCCCTTCAGGCCAATAATAGCATAACCATTTTTTATGAAGTTTACAAACTTCCCTGGCGCTCTCACTTTGTACATCCCCTAGCTCAAAGGCTGCTTTTAATTTTTCTTTAATTTCTGCTTCTACTCTAACAGCCTCTTCATACTGAATCTGGCTCATTCCCTTTATCTTTTGATTTGCTTTATGAATAATCTTATCGCCATACTTGTTTCGTATTTCTTCGCCATATTGTTTTTCATTTTCTTCTACTAGTTTATCTTTAAGGCCTTCAAATTTTCCTCATTAGTCATAATTGTTTCTCCTTTCAATGCTGTTAGTGTTTTGGATACATTTTTTATAAGTAAATCTGTTCCCTCCTAATTATTATCCTAAACCTTTACGCAACGTTAAAGTCAATAAAAAACTTAAAATTATTATAACGCAAATATAAAAGACTATTAAAATACATCGCTGTATTTTAATAGCCTTCTTATTAACCATTATCTTTTTCATCATTAGGCGCATCAATATTTTCCATAAAATAAACGCCATCACTTAGTTCAGCTGGTGTAAGAGGTGTAAGTTCCCCCAGAATATCCTCTAGAAAACCTGGACATGGGATTTCTTCATTAAGACTTCTATCATTAAATAAATGATTAGCTTTATCAATGATTGCTTCTTGAACCCCATTTTCCTTCATTACATTTAAAACATCCCTTGTTTCAAATATCTTGCATCCTCCATAAACTGCACCTATTTCTACATAAAGTTGACCGATTTCTGTAGGTGTCATATCTGCATACACATAACCGCGCTCTTCACAGTACTCATTGAGTGAATCATTGTCTTTTTCTAAACAATATTCTGTTACTTGGTCACTATGGTCAAAGCAAATCAGTCTTTGATCTTGAGAAAGTACCACATATTTCATAAGAAAATTCCTCTCTTGTCACATATCATCATGTCTTGATTATCTTTAAATTCTTTTTTATAAACTTTTTATTTCGTAAGTTACTTTCTTATTATGAGGCGTCTTCCTACCATTTATTCAAATTTAATTTTTCATCAAATTTTTAACCTATTTTATACTTATCCGATATCTCAGCGCCCTATCTAGAACTTTATTGCTTTACTGTATACTTTCTCGTTGTGATAAAGAAAATAATAAGACATACGACTGCAAAAATAACACCAACTGGATAAGCAATACTCATAGACAACTTAAACCCTTCTTCAGCGCAAAGTAAATACGTACATGATACAGCTGACATAAAAGTTGCAGGAATCGTTGCAATAAGATGTGTACTCTTTTGCTTAACAAGGTAAACAGCCGCTGCCCATAGCGCCATCATAGCAAGTGTCTGATTAGACCAAGAGAAATATCTCCAAATAATATTAAAATCAACTTGTGATAAAATGCCACCTATACCCAGTAACGGAATAGAAATAGCCAAACGTTTCTTGATATCTTTCTGATCAATTTTAAACCAATCCGCTAAAGTTAAACGTGCACTTCTAAAAGCTGTATCTCCAGAGGTAATCGGACAGGCTACAACTCCAACAATCGCAAGTACTCCGCCAATAGGTCCTAACAAGCCAAAGGTAATATCATAAACAACTCCAGATTGGCCGCCCATATGAGTTAGTGCGGCTTGAAGTCCACCTGTTGATTCGTAGAACGCTACTGCTGCTGCCCAAATAAGTGCAATGACACCTTCTGCAATCATAGCACCATAAAATACCTTACGACCATCTTTTTCAGTTTTTAAGCATCTAGCCATCATGGGAGACTGCGTCGCGTGAAACCCAGAGATTGCTCCACAGGCTACGGTAATAAACATAAGTGGCCAAATTGGTAACTCAGTAGGATGAAGATTTTTAAAGGTTAACTCTGGAATAGTATATCCTTTAAGTAAAAATTTCTTATGCAACTATCGTTTTTTAGCATGAACTAAAAACAGACACCCCTTTATCTCTCATAAAAAGGTGTCTGCTTTTTAATTTTATTTATATTTTATTTTCATCTTATATGATCTTTACCTATTCTAGGCTATCAAAGTCAAAAGCAGCTGCTTTCGTATAATTGGTTACCTTAGCTTCAAAAAAGTCTGTCTTGGTATTATTTAGCTTAGAAAACCCTTCAATCCAAGCCATCGGATGCTCTGTAATTTCTGGATATAAAATCTCAAGTCCAATTGCCTTTAAGCGTTGATTAGATAAATATTTAATGTATGCATCAATAAGGTTATCATTAATACCCATAATTTCATTACCTGTCACATATTGTCCCCAAGCAATCTCATGTTCGACTCCTGTACGCATCATTTCTCTAAATTCTTCTTCAAGTGCCTTTGTGAAAAGTTCTGGATTTTCCTTTTTCACTTCTTTAATGATGTTTTGGAAAAGTACAAGGTGAGTAATTTCATCTCTATTGATATATTTAAATACTGTACTTGTTGCAGTCATTTTACCTTGTCTTGCTAGGGTATAGAAGAAACTAAATCCTGAGTAGAAATAAATTCCTTCTAAAATATAGTTTGCCATAATGGTTCTTAAGAAATTTTCTTCATTAGGTACTTCATTAAAAGCCTCATAAATTCCCGCAATAAATTTATTACGCTTTAATAAATGCTCATCTTCTCTCCACTGATCGTAAATACTATCTCTTGTAATTGGATTAGTCACTGTATCTAATACATAAGAATAACTTTGAGCGTGAATTTCTTCTTGAAAAGCCTGAAGGTTAAGTAATGAAGCAACTTCTGGTGCCGTAATATATCTTGATAAATGTGGTAGATTCTCACTTTGTATAGAATCAAGGAAGTTTAAGAAAGAAATAATTTTATCAAAAGCTCTTCTCTCTCCTTCTGTTAAGTATGGAAATCCTTTTACATCCTCGTTAAGAGAAATTTCTTCTGGAATCCAAAAGTTATTGAGCATGGTTCGGTAAAGGGTTTGAGCCCAGTCATACTTAATACGATTCCACTCTCTTAAATTAGTAGTATTTCCCCCAATAATAGATTGTGTACCTCTCTCACCTTGCTCATTAAATATACGTTTTTTTAACATCATTAACACCCCTTCTACTTAAATTCTTTTAATTTGCTCTAGCTAGAACAACTTGTACATTCATCCATTTCAAGAGATTGATTGCGCACATAATATAAGGTTTTCACACCATTTTTCCAAGACTGTATATACATCTCCAAAATATCTTTTGCACTTACCTCAGGTGTGATATACAGATTGAAAGATTGTGCCTGATCGATATGGCGTTGTCTAATGCCACAAGCCTTAATACTCCAGCTTTGGTCAATATGGTGTGCTTCTTTATAAAGCCAGAAATTCTCTGCACAAAGATCAGGTGCTGTCTTAGGTGTAAAGCTGCCTTTCTTTTCTTCAATAAAGAATTTCTTAAAAATTGGATCAATCCCTGCTGTCGTATTAGCAATATTAGAAGTGCTACCTGTTGGTGCTACCGCCATTATATATCCATTACGAAGCCCATACTTTGCTACCTCTTCTCTTAGTGCTTGCCATCTTGGAGAAGTATAGCCTCTTTCTTCAAAATAAGCACCTGTTTGCCAAGTAGAACCTTCAAAAGCTGCATAGGCTCCTTTCTCTTTAGCAAGTTCCATAGAAGCTTTTATTGCTTGATAAGCAATTTCTTCAAAGAGCTTATCTGCTACTTCAAGATGCTCCTCACTTTCCCACATAATATCATGATTAGCTAAATAATGATGGTAACCACTTGTCCCAAGTCCAATAGCTCGGTACTTATCGCTTGTTACTTCTGCTTCTTTAACAGGCAGTTTATTAAGCGTAATCACATTATCTAACATTCTAATTTGAAGTGGGATACAATCTTTAAGCTCTTCTAACTCTACTTTTCCTAAGTTAACAGAGTTTAGATTACAAGTTACCATATCTCCAGCTTTTACCCTAGTAATAATCTCTGTCTGACCATTTTCATCTGTAATGCTCTCCTCAATAAGTGAACTTTCACTCATATTTTGAGCGATTTCATGACAAAGATTAGAAGCGTAAATCATACCTGCATGTTTATTTGGATTGGCACGATTTACCGTATCTCTAAAGAAGATGAAAGGTGTACCTGTTTCTACCGCACTAATCATAATTTTTTTCATCACTTCTAGGCATGGTACCGTAATACGTTCTAATTCTGGATGTGCTTCACATGCTAAATATCTTTCGGTAAATACTTTCTTATCCACCTCATCATACACATCTTCTAAAGCAAATCCCATTATTTTTTGTACCATATAAGGATCAAATAAAGACCAATTTTCTCTTCTTTCTAGCCTTTCCATAAATAAATCTGGAATACTGACCGCTGGGAAAATATCATGTGCCTTCCTTCTATCATCCCCATTATTCGTTCTAAGATCTAAGAAGTCATAGATATCCTTATGCCAAATATCTAAAGTAACAGAAGCACTTCCTTTTCTACGTCCTAATTGATCTACTGCTACTGCTGTATCATTATATAAACGTGCCCATGGAATAACACCACCTGAGGAATTTTTTATACCACGAATTTCACTATTTAGTGCTCTTACTTTCCCTAAATAAATCCCTAATGCCCCTCCATGCTTAGAAACCTGTGAGAACTTTTGATTAACATCATAAATAGACCATAAATTATCTCCCACCGTAGAAATAAAACAACTACTCAGTTGATAAAATGCTGTTCCTGCATTAGCTAAGGTTGGTGTTGCAACCGTCATCTTTAGCTTACTTAAAAGATCATAGAATGCTTTTGCATAATAAACTTTTTTATTTCCCTCAGGAATAGCAAGATGCATCGCAATGGTTAGGAATCTTTCTTGAGGCAATTCTAATACTTCTTTATTAAATCCTTTAACAAGATATCTATCGCTAAGAAGTTTGATGCCTTCATAATTAAAAAGTTCATCTCTTTCTGGCTTAATATAAGCTGCAAGTTCATGAACTTCCTCTTTTGTATAATTTTCTCTTAAGTATGAACCATAAAGCCCCATATCTATAAGTTTCTCAAATAAGACTTCATAGTTTCCATATCCAAAATGATTGTAGCCTCTTTGAATAGCTGCTTCTTTATATAAGTCATAAGCTAGAAGCCTTGCTGCTACATATTGCCAGTTAGTATGTGTTTTCTTAATCTGATTACCATAGGCATCCTCTTCAATTGCGATTACCTTCTCAATAGCTGTTTGAATGAGTATCTTTTGAATCTCCCTTGTACTCATACCATTTCTAAATTGAATTTTTGCATCTAATTCAAGCTCTATTGGATCACATCCTACTAAGTCTCTGCAGGCAAATTCCACCATCTTTTTTGTTTTTGCAGCACAAAGCTCTTCTAATCTACCATCTCTCTTTTTAATTTGAATTTTCACCTAATCCCCATCCTTTCTATTACTCATAGTGCTAGGTATAATCTCCCACTTTACTTTTATATATGAGGTTATGCTAGTTTAGATTAAATGTATCTTTTAAAATGTTATATTTATAGATAATAATTATTCTTTATATGCTCTCTATTATACACAAATCCCGATAGATATACTATAAAAAATAATAAGATTATAGTTGTTTAAATTTAACAAATACATCTTCTAATAGTTGAATCCCCTTTAATTTCATACTATACTTAGTATTATTTATAAACATAAAAATGTGTACGAATTCAAAAAAGATTATTTTACAAAATAATCTAGGAGGCTAACAAATGAAACGAGAAGATTACATTTCATGGGATGATTACTTTATGGGTATCGCACTATTAGCAGCTAAGAGAAGTAAAGATCCTAATACTCAGGTAGGGGCTTGCATTGTAAGCGGTGATGCACCCGATAACTTTAGTCATAACACAATTCTTAGTGTGGGGTATAACGGTATGCCTATGGGCTGCTCAGATGATGAGTTCTCTTGGGATAGAGAAGGAGATTTCCTAGATACAAAATATCCTTTTGTGGTCCATGCAGAGCTTAATGCCATCTTAAATGCACGTGGTAAATCATTAGTTGGTGCTAAAATCTATGTCGCACTCTTCCCTTGCAATGAATGCTGCAAGGCTATTATCCAATCTGGAATTCGTGAAGTCATTTATCTTTCAGATAAATATGCAGCCTCTGATGCTGTTAAGGCTTCTAAGAGAATGTTTGAAGCTGCTGGCGTGAAACTTACACAACTTCAAACAGATACTAAGAGCATCGAGCTTTCTTTTATAACAGAATAATCCTAAATTGATAAAGAGCGCCTACTTA
>JAHLFQ010000219.1 GCA_018883705.1 Candidatus Cellulosilyticum pullistercoris | reverse complement strand
CCAGGTATAACAGGACTAGACGAAAAAGATTTAAACTTGAAAATAAGTTTACTACTTAGAAATTATTTAGAACAGGCAGGAGCCATTGTTATTATGACACGTACTAGTGATGATGATGTAGATGGTATGGATGGCGTTAAGCATAAGAGTAAGGATATGGTGCAACGAAAGAAGCTTTCTGAGGGCGGTGATATTTTAGTAAGTATTCATCAAAATTCCTTTACGCAGCCTAGTGTACATGGGGCTCAGACATTCTATAATAGTAAGTCAGAAGAAGGAAAAGCTCTAGCGAAAAGCATCCAAAAATCCATTAAAGAAGTTGCGGATTTAGATAATCGTAGAGAAGCAAAAAGTAATACCAATTACTATGTTTTAAAAGCAACAGATATACCAGCTGTGATTATAGAGTGTGGCTTTTTAACAAATCCTGAAGAGGAGAAAAAGTTAAATAGCGAGTCTTACCAAAATCAAATGGCATTAGGTATTTATTTGGGTATTCTTAGATATTATGAACAAGTATAGTGTGTATATACACTAAATGAAGTTATTAAAAAGAGAGAAGTTAAAGTGGAAATGTGTTTAGAAAAAAAGAAAGCGCTCAAGAGAAATAGCTCTAGGGCGCTAGATGACTAGGGAGAAGACATTGTTTAAGATTAAGGATAAGTTCATTAATCTTTTCGATAGAAAGTTCACTTATAGATAGCCTGAAGTAGCCTTTTATAGAATGAGTAGAGAAAAGCTCACCTGGGGCAATAATAATACCTTTTGTTGCTAAAGCTTGGCAAAAATTAAGATAAGTGGCTTCTGGTATATGACACCAAAGAGATAAGCCACCAGAACAATCGGTATAGGTTATAAATTTCTCTAATCCTTTAAGCTTAGTAAACAGTGTTCGATAACGTAATTGACAGGTATCATAAATATGAGTTCTAATATGGATTAAATCATCTGAGATTAAGTAATAGTGTAAAAAACGTTCATTAAAGCTACATTCTGTATCATCTTTAAAGCGCTTAATAAGGGTAGAAGGCAAAATGGCAAAACTATATTTCATATAAGGTAAGTAAACTTTAGAAAAGTGATAAAGATAAATCACACGCCCATTCGTACATAGATTATAAAGTGGTTTATAATGAGCTGTGTTATATAAGAAATCACAATAGGTACCATCTTCAACAATATAGGCATCGTAGCAAGATGCTAGTTCTAAAAGTTTTTGTTTAGTGTGTTCGGTATAGCAAATTCCTGTGGGATTTTGTAAGTAGGGTGAAACAAAAATATAGGAAATAGTCCCTGTACGTAAATGCTTTTCTAAAATATCTAAATCTATGCCATCCTGAGTAAGAGGAATTTCGTAAATCTTAGCACCAATAGAACGAAGGTAGCAAGAGGTAGAAAGATCTCTAATATGCTCTACACAGATCCCTATCTTGGGTGAAAGTTTAAAAAGGGCTAGTAAAAAATTATCCATAGAAGAAATAATACGCATTTGTGCAAAATGGGCTTTAAGTCCAAGTGTCTCTAGAAAAGTAGAGGTACTTTGTCTTAAAGCATGCCGCTGACGGAAAAGAGGATCATCAAAAGCTTCCCAGCCTTCCTCAGTAATAATTCGATTGGTAAGTTCTTGACATAATGTTTTGGGATAGAAATCATGGGATAAATTAAGGTGACTACAACATAAGCGAGGCTTAGAAGAGGGAGCAGACATAATAGGGGTACTCATCTTAGTAGCATGAGTTGTAATATAGGTACCTCTACCTATATGACTTTCAACAAGCCCTTGCTGCTCTAATAATTTATAGGCACTAACCACGGTATCGCGGTTAATAGAAAGTTGTTTAGAAAGAAGTCTGATTGTAGGAAGTTTCATACCCTCATAGAGAAGATTAGCTTGAATCAGTTTAGCGAGTTCACAAGCGAGTTGAATATATAAAGGCGTTGGATCAGATTTAGATAATTTAACGGTATGGAACATAAGAGCCTCCTGCAGTTTAAAATGTGTGATAGTATAATATATTAGGATAAGCTGAAAAATATCCATACTATTTATAGGCATGATGTTATAGACATTATGCTTTAATAGGAGTAGCAAAAATGATGTACAAATAAAGAGAAAGAACCAGAGTTCTTTCTCTTTATTTAAGAAAACTGCATATATTTCTTGAGTTTACGAATATCCTCACCAAAGAATTTAAGTAAAGTATAATGCCCGATAATACGAGATACAATACGTTCAGAATAACGCTCTTGCATCTGTCCAAAGGGAAGATTGGTGGAAATAATCGTTGACGTTTGATTAAGATAGCGAGAATTAATGACATTAAATAGATCACTTATAGTAACTGTTGAAATAGATTCAGTACCTAAATCATCAATGATGAGTAGATCGACATTAAATAATGTACTAAGTAGATCTTTAGACTCATCTTGCATATCCTCACGATGGAAGCGAGACTCTTCGAAAAGTTTGAAAAGTTGAGGTGCGGTAAAGTAGAGAACCGTATAGCCTCTATCTAGAAGTTCCTTAGCAATACAGTTACAAAGAAAGGTTTTGCCCAGTCCGGTTTGCCCTGTAAGGAGTAGATTTTCTTTTTCTATGTCAAATTTCTCAATAAGACCTACACAGATTTGTTTGATCTTAAGCATATTATCATAAGGTGATAGGCCAGTTTTAACATCTGCTTTCTGAGAGTAATATTTTAAACTAAAGGAATTAAAGTTTTCTTTATTTAAAATATGTTTGAGATTAGATTGTTCATAAGCAATATTAATAAGACCTTGTTTAAAGCAAGAGCAAGGCTTAGCATCAATAAAGCCTGTATCTTTACATAGATTACAATCATACTGATTTTCTAGATAATCGGGTGAGTAACCATTTTCTACAAGTAACATTTTTTTAGTACGTATTAACTCATCTGATTGGTTACGAAATGATTCTAGGGAGCCTCCTTGGGGAGAAGTCATCATGCTACGTACAAGTTTAATACCTGTTTGACTGAGTTCATTATCAATAGCTTTAATTCGTGGTATTTTATCATAAATTTCATTTTGCCGATTCATTTGTTCTTGATAAGCTTTTGAACGTTTTAAATCATATTCACGTAATAAGCGTTTGTAGTGTAGTTCCTTATTATTCATATTAATTTCCTCCATTTAATTTACGTTCAATATAGGCTCTTTCTAGTTTCTCTATCTCATCAAAATCCCAATCATGAGAGTACATATTATTAAATTTAGAGACTTTATTAGGAACAGAGGAAAGGGGTACTTTTGAGGAAGATTCAGATAAAAGTTTTTTGCTTTCATGAACCTTGTCTAAGGCTTTTATATCATCTAAAGTTTTTACTTTCTCATTAAACCAGCTTGTTAGAATGGAATCTACATAATTAAGACTAGGTTTATTGGTTTGCATCACTGTTTTACGGCAGGCTTCTAAGATGATGTCTAAATGGAACTGATAGGTATCTAGCCATTTCGACATACATTTTTTTTCGGCAGGCGTTAAGGTACTTTTAGAAGTGCCTAATGCACTTAAGATTTGGAAATATCGTTTGTCAGAAACGGTTTTGGCTTTAGCTTGTTCTACCGTCATAATACCTTCATCTACCCAACTAATAGCTACTTTTTCGATATAATGCATGGCCCTATGATTGTTAGAAGTACAGTATTCAATCAAAAATTCTATTAAATCAAAAGGCATATGAAGCCAATCATAAAAACTAAAGAGAATTTTTTGATCAGAGATGGTCAGAAGTCTTCCTAAATATTGTTCAGCAATTTTAAAGAGCTTCGTAACGTCAGGGCTATTTTGCGTATAGTAGTTAATTTCATCAGTACGATACTCAGGTCTAGTTTGTTGAATAATGGTTTTGCTAATGGGAAGCTTCTTTTGAGCTGCTGCTCGTGAAGGTGCTTCAGATGCAAATACTAATTCAAAATCGTCATCAGCATTTTCTGTGAATGTAAGAACTTTTTCTTGATTCCAATATTTGAGTGCCTGTAGGACTTCTGAGTAAAGCATATCAAGTTTTTTGCAAACTTCTTCTAGACAAATCCCATTTTCATTAGGCTCTTTAGAAAGAGTAAGTAAATAAAGATAGACTTTTATATAACCACCAAGTGCCTTTGGCATATAGTCAGTTATAAACCAAGAGGGGACTTGTACAAAAGCAGGTGAAGAACACTTCGCTTTGATATATGCCATAGGAATGCCTCCTTATAAAAGATTTTATGTCTTAGTATTATAGCACAAAATAAGAGAAATAGGATAAGTAAATAAATGAAAATCTCCCCATCTAAGGGGAGATTAAAAGGTTCTAATAGTAAGTAGGGAATCAGACTATTGATTTAAAAGAATAGAAGCGATTTGATTGACGTTGCCAGCTCCCATAGTGATGATGACATCACCTTTTTGCGCATTTTCTTTTAAGTAAGTAGCAATATCGTTAAAATCTGGAATATAAAGTGCTTCTTTACCAAGATTACGAATACGATTTACGATATCAAGGGAAGAAATATCACCAGGATTTTTCTCACGGGCAGCATAGATATCTGTAAGAATAATATTTGGACATACAGAAAGCGCTTTGGCAAACTCATCTAAGAAAGCTCTCGTGCGAGTATAAGTATGAGGTTGGAATACCACATAGAGATTCTTATGAGGATAACGCATAGCAACTTCTAAAGTAGCAGAGATTTCAGTTGGATGATGGGCATAATCATCTACAATAGTGATGCCATTGACTTCACCTTTGATTTCAAAACGTTGGTCGGCACCTTTAAAATCTTCTAGTCCTTTATTTAATAGACTTAAATCAACACCTAGATAATTGCAAACACTACATACTGCAAGGCAGTTTAAGATGTTATGCTCCCCAGGAACATGAAGTGTTAAATGCTCTACGAACTCACTTTCATAATAAACATCAAAACTTGCACAAGCTTTTTCGTTATAAGAGATATTCTTTGCAGTCCAATCATAGTGATCTCCAATACCAAAAGTTTCAATCTTACAAGATAAAGGTGCAGTAAAATCTTCTAGGTCAGAGATTGTTCCATTAATAGATAAGAAGCCATCCGTTGGAATTTTAGAAGCAAATTTTTGAAAGGAATTTCTGATTTGATGAACATCCTTAAAGTAGTCTAAGTGATCTGCTTCAATATTTAAGATCACACCAATATGAGGGAAGAAATCTAAAAAGCTATCACAGTATTCACAAGCCTCAGTTAAAAAGTATTTAGAGTGGCCAATGTGTATATTACCTTTAATTGCTTTTAAGATACCCCCTACTGTGATGGTTGGATCTAAGTTGGCTGAAAGTAAAGCATGTGAGAGCATAGAAGTGGTAGTTGTTTTTCCATGAGTACCAGAAATACAAATAGGATACTCAAAATGATGCATAAGTAGCCCTAAAAAAACGGAACGTGTCATCAGCTCAATGCCACGTGCTTTAGCAGCTTGAATTTCTGGGTTGTCTTCATGAACAGCAGCGGTATAAACAATAAGGTCAACACCTTCTTCAATATTATTGGCATCATGACCATAGTAGATAGGAACACCTAATGATTCAAGATGAGAAGTCGTTAGAGAATGTTTCATATCTGAGCCAGTTACTTTATAACCTTTGCTAAAAATAATTTCTGCAAGGCCGCTCATGCTGACGCCACCAATACCGATGAAGTGGATTTTATTTTTATCTAATAATGAATGATGATTTGACATAGTAATGATCCTTTCGATGAATAAGATATTCTTCATAAAATAAAGATGCTTATACATAGTATGCATCAAGTTATTTTATAATTATATACCAAGAATAAAATAATAAACAAATTTTTTTATGAGATATGAATATTATTAAAGTAATCATTTTAAATATTCGACTTTAAATCCATAATAGCGTATAATGAAAAGTAATAAAAGAAGCGGTGAAAAGGAGAAAAAAATGAAAAAAGTTCAAAAACATGATCGCATTAGTGTTATTACAAATATCCTGACAGATAATCCTAATAAAATTTATACATTAACTTATTTTTGTAATTTGTTTAATTGTGCTAAGTCGACCATTAGCGAAGACTTAGATATGGTTAAAGAAATTTTTAATAACTATGAATTAGGAACCATTGAAACCGTATCAGGAGCAGCAGGTGGTGTTTACTATAATCCGCTGATGACAGATGCGCAGATTAAATCGTTTACTAAGGAACTTTCTGAGCTTATTAATACATCAGATAGAATCATTCCTGGTGGCTATATTTATATGAATGACCTACTGTATTCACCTCAAATTTCAAAAAATATTGGACGCGCCTTGGCAAGTCTATTTAAAGGAACGGATGTAGATTATATTATTACAATAGAAACAAAGGGGATACCCATTGCATTAATGACAGCTATGGCACTTAATAAACCTATGGTAGTAGTACGTAATCAAACTAAGCTTACAGATGGAACAGCTATTCATTTAAATTATATTACTGGAAGTAATCATCGTATTAATACAATGTGTCTTTCTACAAGAGCCATTAAAAAAGGTTCAAAAGTATTATTTATAGATGATTTTATGAAAGCTGGTGGGACAGCAAAAGGTATTATTGAGCTGATGCAGGAATTTGAAGCACAATTAGTTGGAATAGGTGTACTCATGGCAACAAAAGTTCCAGAAACTAAAGTTGTGGAAGATTTTAAAACACTTTTATGGTTAGATGCTGTAGATGAAAATAATAAGGTAGTAGATATTTATAATAATCAATAAAAAATGCATACAAAAATATTTGAATATTTTTATTTTAAAAATATATCACTCAAATGATTCTTGTAAAAAAATTGGAAAAATGTTACAATGCTAATACACAGTAAACATCATCATTATTCAAACTAAACTCGTAAGATTGAGTTAGGGGGGGTTGCATGAATAAGAAAGAAATGATTGCTATGCTATTAGCAGGGGGGCAAGGTAGCAGGTTAGGAACACTAACTAAACAAATTGCAAAGCCTGCTGTCATGTTTGGGGGAAAATATAGAATCATTGACTTTCCTCTTAGTAACTGTATTAACTCCGGCATTGATACAGTTGGTGTATTAACACAATATGAACCACTATTATTAACCAAACACATCGGAATTGGAATTCCTTGGGATTTGGATAGAAGAAATGGTGGAGTTACTGTATTGCCACCTTTTTTAAAGACAGGTAATGAAGGCTCTTGGTATTCTGGAACGGCCAATGCAATTTATCATAATATCCGTTATATCGATGAATACAATCCTGAATATATATTAGTGTTATCTGGGGACCACGTCTATAAAATGGATTATAGTGCAATGCTTGAAGAACATAAAAAGAATCATTCAGATGCAACCATAGCTGTTATTGAGGTACCAATAGATATTGCCAATCAATTTGGTATTATGAATACTGATGAGAGTGGACGAATTGTTGAGTTTGAAGAAAAACCACAAAATCCAAAAAGTAATTTAGCCTCTATGGGGATTTATATTTTTACATGGAAGGTACTTAAAGAAGCCCTAATTAGAGATAATAGCATTCATGAAGATAGTGACTTTGGTAAGCATATCATACCTGAGATGATTAACGGAAAGAAGAATGTTTATGCTTATAGATTTAATGACTATTGGAGAGATATAGGAACAATTGATGCTTATTGGAAAGCAAATATGGAATTAACCGAAACAGTTCCTATATTTAATCTTTATGATGAATTTTGGAAAATATACACTAACATTGAACATCAATTACCTCAATATATTGGCTTAGAGGCTACGATTGAGCAATCTATTATATCAGAAGGTTGTGAGATTTATGGCTCTGTTTATAACTCTGTGCTTGGACCTCGTGTGATTGTTGAAGAGGGAGTTGTTATTAAGAACTCTATTATTATGAGTGAAACCATTATTAGAAAGGGTGCTAATTTGGAGACATGTATTGTTTCTGAAAAGTGTGAGATTGGGGAAAACACCTGTATTGGAGTTGGTGAAGCGATACCTCATATCACAAAACCTCATATCTACTCTAGTGGTATTACTGCAATTAGCGATAATACAGTGATACCGGATAATGTAAAAATCGGAAAGAACTGCGAAGTCAGTGGATATACCTTACAAACACACTATGAAGATGGAAAATTAGAGAGTGGACATTCACTAATTATATAGGGGGAAAAGGTATGAGAGCGATAGGAGTTATTTTAGCAGGTGGAAAGAGAAGCACGCTTGGTGTACTTACAAAACAAAGAAACGTAGCAGCTATGCCTATTGGTGGTTCTTATAGAGCAATTGATTTTGCCTTAAGCAATCTGAGTAATTCTGGGATCAAGAAGGTTGCCGTTATTTCTCAGTATAGTGCAAGATCTCTAGCCGATCATGTGAGTTCTTCTAAATGGTGGGATTTTGGTCGAAAAAAGACAGGACTTTTTTTGTTTACGCCAACGATGCAGAATCAAGAAACCTATGGCTTTAGAGGAACAGCAGATTCTATATTTCAAAATATCGATTTTTTAAAGAAAAGTAATGAACCCTATGTTGTGATTACTTCAGGAGAACAAATCTATAAAATGGATTATGAAAAGCTCATTAAGTATCATGAACAGAAAAATGCGGATATTACAATTGCATATAAAGATATGAATACGTATTCAGTTGAGGATTATGGAGTCATCGGTCTAGATGATAATAAGCAGATGATTGATTTTGAAGAAAAACCCTTAAATCCACAATATACTACGGTTTCATTAGGAACCTACGTGATCAGTAGAGAACTGCTTATTAAACTTCTAGAACTGTTAGAGACAGAAGGTAGATATAGCATTGTAAATGATATTATTATCCGCTATCGTAAAAAGCTTAAAATTTATGGTTATCATTTTGAAGGATACTGGAGACGAATCAGAGATATTAATGAATTTTATCGTATTAATATGGACTTCTTAACACCAGAGGTTAGAAATTTATTCTTTAATACTTATCCCTATATTTATACAAAAGCTAAGGATGAGCCACCTGCAAAATTTAATGCAAGAGCAAGAGTGGTAAATAGTATCATAAGTGGCGGAGACATTGTAAATGGTCAGGTTGAGGGTTCTGTACTATTTAGAAAAGTATTTGTAGGGGAAGGCACAAAGGTAAAAGATTCAATCATTATGGAAGGGGCTACCATTGGAAAGAATTGCATTATAGAAAATGCTATTTTAGATAAACAAGTATTTGTGTCAGATGGTCAAAAGGTAATTGGAACAAAAAAAGATATTATTTTATTAGAGAAAAGAGATATTGTTTAAAATAAACAAAAATGTCGTCAAAATCACTAAAAAGCTATTGTTTTTTTATATATAATAATGGAATTATAAGTCAAAACAAAAAAATATTGACTATTTGCAAAAAATATCATATAATTCAAATAATAAAAATAATATTTTATTAATGGGATAGCCATCAAGGCACTAGTTAATAACAGGGAGGATTTGCTAATGGAAATCACAGATATTAGAGTAAGAAAAATCAATAAAGAGGGTAAGATGAAGGCAGTTGTATCAGTTACATTTGATAATGAATTTGTAGTACATGATATCAAAGTAATTGAGGGGGACAAAGGTCGTTTCATCGCAATGCCAAGTCGTAAAACTCTTGATGGTGAGTTTAGAGATATTGCGCATCCTATCAATTCAGAAACAAGAGACCGTATTCAAAATCAAGTGCTTGAAAAATATGAAATGGTACTTCTTTCTGATGAAGTTGCAATAGCAGATGAAGGGGAGCTTGGATACGCAGAATAATACATAATATTTAAAGGTGTTTCAAATTTTGTTTGAAACACCTTTTTTGTATGAAAAAAATGAAAAAGAGTAAACTTACTTTAGCTAGATTATTTCTTATTTGTATAGATGGTAATGAAAAGAAGGAGGTTTAAGATGATGGATAAGAGAGGGATTTTAGTAGTAAGTTTTGGCTCTAGCTATGAGGAAACGAGAAAGAAAAGTATTGATCAAATAGAAAAAGAGATGCAGGAGGCCTATCCAGAATATAGCGTCTATCAAGCTTTTACAAGTTCAAGAATTATTAAAGAATTAAATGAAAGGGGAATAGAGGTAAATGATGTGGCGAAGGCCCTAGAAAAGATGAAGGAGGATGGAATCAAAACAGTTATTGTACAACCTACCTTTATCATTAAGGGATTAGAATATGAAAGAATGCGTGAAACTTTAGAATGGTATAGGCAAGGATTTGAAGCGCTTTATATTGGAGAGCCACTTCTTACTTCTGTAGAGGATTATTTTGAGGTAATAGAAGCTTTTGTAAATAAAATAGATAAGGTGGAAGAAGATGAAGTGATTTTATGTATGGGGCATGGAGCAGAACATTTTATGAGTGTAAGCTATGCAGCACTTGATTATATGTTTAAAGATCGAGGGTATGAAAACATTTATGTAGCTACCATTGATGCCTTTCCGCGTATAGAAGATGTTATGAAGCATTTTGATCAAAAAGGATATAAAGTTGTGAGAATTATCCCCTTTATGCTTGTGGCTGGACATCACGCACGAAAGAGCATGATGGAGCAAGTAGAGGAAAGCTGGGAAGTAAAACTTAAAAAGGCAGGCTATCAGGTAAAGTGTGAATTTAAAGGATTAGGTGAGAACGAAAGAATACGAAGCATCTATAGAAAACACATTCAGGTTTTAATAGATACACTTTAAATTGAAAAAAGTGAACTAGTGGTAAATCTTGTATAAAGAGAGGATTTCAAATAACTACCAAAAGCATCGTGATGTAAATCACGGTGTATTTTTTTGCTCTATTTTATACTGTATGTATCAAGACTTACTTAATGAATAAAGTAAGTCATTATTAAACAGAAAAATCGTTAAAAAATTGACATTTAATCATAGTAAGAAAAATAAATACAAAATAAATGAAATGGAGTACAAAATGGGCTATCAAATTCATATTGAAAAATTCAATGACGCATTAAAAGCACTTGCAAGCGAATATAACATTTATGCACCTAAACGATTTATTGGTGGAGGTACCTACTCAGATACAGATCGAATTCGTTATGGTGAAATACAATCAGTAGAAGAAATTGTATTTGATGTGAAATCTGAGTTTTCTTATAAAGAAATTTTGACACCTATTTCACAAACGCTCTTCTACTTTACAGAAGATGAGGTAAAAGAAGCAGATGGTCCTACTAAAGGTGCCATTGTGTTTTTACGTAGTTGTGACTTACATGCAGTCAAACGTATGGATGATATTTATCTGAGAAATGGCTTTGAAGACTTTTACTATAAACGTATTAGAGAAAAAACAAAGTTTATTCTAATGGGATGTCAAGAAGCTTTTGAAAGTTGTTTTTGTGTAGATATGGGAACTAATACTTGCACAAACTATGATGCTTTTGTCAATGTAAAAGATGATATGGTCTATCTAGATGGTACTTTTACTGATCTTCTTGCGCGTATGGAAGAAGCGGTAGAAGTTACGGTATCACCAGACTTTGTAACAGAAACAAAGACTAAGGTTCATATTCCAGAGAATCTTTCACTAGATGTCATGGATAGTAGTATGTGGAATGAATATAATGAACGCTGTATTGCTTGCGGCAGATGTAACTTTGTTTGCCCAACTTGTACCTGCTTTACAATGCAAGATGTTTTCTATGAAGGTTCAGATCAGAAGAAGACAGGTGAGCGTCGTAGAGTATGGGCTTCTTGTCAGGTAAATGGTTATACAGACATGGCAGGTGGTCATAGTTTTAGAGGAGATAAAGGACAACGTATGCGTTTTAAAGTGATGCATAAGGTTCATGACTATAAAAAACGTTTTGGATACCATATGTGTGTAGGTTGTGGACGTTGTGATGATATTTGTCCTGAGTATATTTCATTCTCAGCTTGTATTAATAAATTATCAGATGCGATGCAGGAGGTAGAAAAATAATGAGAAACGAATATATTCCTTTTTTATCAGAGATTAAAGAAGTGATTAAGCATACAGAAATTGAGTATACCTTCCGTATGGCATTTGAAGGTGAGGTAAAACCAGGACAATTTTTTGAAGTATCTCTTCCAAAGTATGGAGAAGCACCTATTTCTGTTAGTGGAATTGGAGAGGGAACAGTAGACCTTACCATTCGAAAAGTAGGAAAAGTAACGGGTGAGATTTTTGAAAAATACGTAGGAGACAAACTCTTTATGAGAGGTCCTTACGGGAATGGTTTTGATTTAGAAAATTATAAAGGTCACGAAGTAGTCGTTGTAGCTGGGGGAACAGGGCTTTCACCAGTAAGAGGAATTGTAGAATATTTTTCTAAAAACCCAGAGGATGCAAAAGGCTTTACACTCATTACAGGGTTTAAAAGTCCACAAGATATGCTTTTTAAAGAAGATATCAAGGAATGGGCTAACACTATGAATCTTATTGTAACAGTAGATCAGGCGCCAGAAGGCTATACTGGAGCAACAGGGCTTGTTACTAAGTTTATTCCAGATCTTGAAATTAAAGATTTAGAAGATGTCCAAGTAATCGTAGTAGGACCACCTATTATGATGAAGTTTACAGTACAAGAATTCTTAAAAAGAGGCATTAAGGAAGAAAATATTTGGATTTCTCAAGAACGCAAAATGTGTTGTGGAATCGGTAAATGTGGTCACTGTAAGATTGATGACACCTATATCTGCTTAGATGGGCCAGTGTTTAACTATACAAAAGGAAAATTATTAAGAGATTAATAGGAGGTATGTGATGGATATTAATACAAAAAAACTTAAAAAGAATGCTTTTAGGGTTACAAAAGTAAGAGGCATCACAGCTTCACGTGTAAGGGTACCAGGTGGCTTAATAAATGCAGAATACCTTGGAAAGATTCAAGAAATCGCAGAAAAATATGGAAATGGAACCGTTCATATCACAACACGTCAAGGTTTTGAGATTATGGGCATCAAAATGAAAGACATTGATAAAGTTAATGAACTCTTACAACCTATTATTGAAGGTTTAGACATTAATCAAGAAGTGCCAGGTAAAGGATATAGTGCGTCAGGAACACGTAATGTTTCAGCATGTATTGGAAACAAGGTATGTCCATTTGCAAACTATAACACGACTAATTTTGCAAAACGTATAGAAAAAGCAATTTTCCCAAATGACCTTCATTTTAAGATTGCTCTTACAGGGTGTCCAAATGATTGTATTAAAGCGAGAATGCATGATTTTGGGATTATTGGAATGACAATGCCACAGTACGATGCTTCTAGATGCGTATCTTGTGGAGCGTGTGTTAAAGGATGTAAATCAAAATCTGTAGGTTGCTTAAGTGCTAAAAACTATCGTGTAGAAAGAAATGCAGAAAAATGTGTAGGATGTGGGGTTTGTGTTAATGCATGTCCAACAGGGGCATGGACAAGAAGCCAGAAAAAATACTATCGTCTTGCCATTATGGGTAGAACAGGAAAAGCTAATCCAAGACTAGCAGAAGATTTTTTAATCTGGGCAGATGAAGATAGCATTGTAAAGATCATAACTAATACCTATAAATATGTAACAGAATATATTGATAAAAACGCACCAGGTGGTAAAGAGCATATTGGTTACATTGTAGATCGAACAGGCTTTATGGAATTTAAAAAATGGGCACTAGATGGTGTAGAATTACCAGAAGAGACCATCATGAAAGAAAATGTATACTGGAGTGGTATTCACTACAAATAATATAGAAAAATAGCCAAGAACGAATCCTCAATGACTTATAAGAAAATAAGGTCATTGAGGATTTAATTTGTTATAGCTTAGGATAAAATAAGATAGTTATAAATAAGGGTTGCACAATGAAGAAGAAAGTGAGAAAATGTGGGGGAAAGCGTAAATTCGTGAAAGGAAGATATGAAATGAAAACAAAAGCATTAGTTCTAGCGGCTGGGCAAGGAACACGTATGAAGTCTAATGAGTCAAAAGTACTTCATCAAGTGTTAGGGAAAAGCTTAGTAGAATACTCAATTTTAGCGGCAAAAGGTGTAGGGGTAGAGGAAGTTTGCTTAATTGTAGGTCATAAGGCTGAAGACGTAAAGAAAAAGCTTGGTGATAGTGTAAGTTATGCCATGCAAAAAGAGCAATTAGGAACAGGTCATGCGGTAATGCAAGCTATAGATTTTATAGAAGATGCAAGTGAGGTTATTGTATTATGTGGGGATACACCACTTATTACAAAGGAAACGCTGCAAATGATGCTTGATTTCCACCGTGAAAAACAAAATGCAATCACAGTACTTTCTACAATTATGGAAGATCCAACAGGTTACGGAAGAATTGTAAGAGATGATAAAGGAAAACTTCTTAAAATTGTAGAGCAAAAAGATGCTAGTGAAGAAGAAAAACAAATAACAGAAATCAATGGTGGAATTTATACCTTTGATGCTAAATTATTAAAACATGCGTTATCAAAGTTAAATAATAATAACGTTCAAGGTGAATACTATTTAACAGATACAATTGAAATTTTACTAGGGGAAGGCTACAAAGTAGATGCGATTGCTACATCAGAAAGTGATGATATCGCAGGTGTTAATTCACGTGTTCAACTTGCAGGGGTCACACAAGTGATGAAACGAAGAATTAATGAAAAGCATATGGCTAACGGTGTTACCTTTATTGATCCAGAAAATACCTACGTTGAGCCAGATGTTGTGATTGGTAAAGATACGATTATTGAGCCAGGATGTATGATACAAGGAACAACAGTCATTGGTGAAGGGTGTCGTATTGGATATCATACAAAACTGACTAACATGATCATTAAGGACCATGTAGACATTGAAACAAGTGTACTTGTAGATAGTTTTGTAGATGAAGGAACACATGTAGGACCATTTGCTTATGTAAGACCAAATTCTCATATTGGTAAAAATATTAAAGTGGGAGATTTTGTAGAAATAAAAAATGCAAACATTGGTGATGGTACTAAAATTTCACACTTAACCTATGTGGGAGATGCAGATGTTGGTCAGAATGTTAACTTTGGTTGTGGAACCGTTGTTGTAAACTATGATGGTAAAAAGAAACACCGTACAACAATTGGAGATCATGCCTTTATAGGATGTAACACAAACTTAGTATCTCCAGTCGTGGTAGAAGATCATGCTTATACAGCAGCAGGCTCAACTATTACGAAGACAGTACCAGCAAATAGTTTAGCTATTGCTAGAGCAAAACAAGAGAATAAAGAGAATTGGGTAATCAAAAAAAGACAAGAATAAATATTCATCCATATTTGTACTTTGCATTTTGTATACAGTATGCTATAATACACTGTGGAGAATATGGTCGAATATTGAAGGAGGACTCATTCAAATGATTAGAAATTACACTGATATAAAAGTGTTTACATGTAATGCGCATCCAGAACTTGCTAAACAAATCGCTCAAGGTTTAGATGTAACTTTAGGAAAATCGGAAGTGAATAAGTTCAGCGATGGTGAAATTAGCGTAAAAATCGATGAGAAGGTTCGTGGTACCGATGTTTTCATCATCCAACCAACATCATCACCAGCTAATGAGCATCTAATGGAATTACTTATTATGATTGATGCTATGAAACGTGCATCAGCAGGACGTATCACAGCTGTTATTCCATATTACGGCTATGCACGTCAAGATAGAAAAACAAGAGCGAGAGATCCAATTAGCTCAAAACTTGTTGCAGATATTCTTCAAACAGCAGGTGCTGATAGAATACTTACAATGGATTTACATTGTTCACAAATTCAAGGATTCTTTAATATCCCAGTAGATCACCTTGTAGGTCTTCCATTATTAACAAAATACTATGCTGATAAATTTGGTGAGCATACATCAGATGTTGTAGCTGTTTCACCAGACCTTGGTAGTGTAGGAAGAGTAAGATCATTCGCAACAAAGATTGATATTCCTCTTGCTATTATTGATAAGAGAAGACCAAAAGCTAATGTAAGTGAAATCATGAACATTATTGGTGATGTAAATGGAAAACGTGTTATCTTAATTGATGATATGATTGATACAGCAGGTACAATCTGTAATGCTGCTAATGCGCTTAAAGAAAGAGGAGCAACAGAAGTTTATGCTTGCTGTACACATGGTGTACTTTCTGGACCAGCAATAGAGAGAATTGAAGCATCAGCAATCTCTGAGCTTGTTGTGTTAAATACAATTAATATTCCAGAAGAAAAGAAAATTAGCAAGATTAAAGAAATCTCTGTAGCACCTATTTTTGCAGATGCTATCAGACGTATTCATGAAGATTTATCAGTATCTAAATTATTTGATTAGAGTCAAATTCAAACATAAAAAAGCCACTTTATAGCAAACTGTAAAGTGGCTTTTTGTTGTGTTTTTATTTTGGTAGGTTTAGGAAGGATGTGTTACAATAGAATAGATAAACAAAGCAAGAGTATATGAACTATGATTAAAGTAGTCATAATAAGGATAACCTAACAAAAAAACGGAGGAATAACAATGAAATTAATTGTAGGACTTGGAAATCCAGGCATGCAATATGCAGCAACAAGACATAATATTGGATTTGAAGTGATAGATAGCCTTTCTGAGGCGTATAATATACAGGTAATGAAGAATAAATATAAGGCTTTAATTGGTGAGGGAACCATTGCAGGTGAGAAAGTCATCTTGATGAAACCACAAACTTATATGAACCTTAGTGGTGAAGCGGTAAAAGCTTGCATGGATTTTCATAAGATTAGCAATAAAGATATCATTATTATTTATGATGATATTTCCTTACAAGTAGGACAACTTAGATTACGTCAGAGTGGTAGTGCTGGGGGACATAATGGGATTAAAAATATTATTGCACAATTAGGTACACAAGAATTTCCAAGAGTAAAATTTGGAGTAGGAGAAAAACCTCAAGGTTGGGATCTGGCAAACTATGTACTCGGACGTTTTTCTGAAGAAGAAATGAAAATAATAGGCCCTAGAATAAATGAAGCAGTAAAAGCTGTTGAAGCGATTATCTCAAGTGGTATTGAAAAAGCCATGAACAACTATAACTTAAAAGTAAGACGGTGATAGATGTGAAATATAAACATAAAGGACTTGTAGAACCCCTTTTAGAACTTTCAGGCATGACGGAGATGCTAGAAGTCATTAAGGTAGGTAAAAATGCTAAAGTCATTAATATGGTAGATGCTTGTAAAGCGCATTTCTCGTATAGCGTAGGTTATTATGAGAATGCGCCTATTGTTGTAGTTACGTATGATGAACTTAGCACAAAGCAAATTGCTGAAGATATGGAAGCGCTTAAAGGAAAAGATAAAGTACTTATTTATCCTGCTAGAGATATCTTGTTTTATAATGCAGATGTTCATAGTATGGACATTACTGCGGCTAGATTAAGAGTAATCGATGCCCTTATAAAAGAAGAAGATGTTGTGATTATCTTACCTGTAGAAGCCTTACTTAATCCGCTATCGCCTAAAGAAACCTGGAGTTCTTATGTAAGGGAAATAAAGGTGGGAGAAACTTTAAATATTAGCCAGTTTGAAGCAAGAATGGTTCAAATGGGATATGAACGTGTAGGACGTGTAGAAGGCATGGGACAATTTGCCATCCGAGGTGGCATTATTGATTTTTATGGTGCTACACAAGATGAACCTTATCGTATTGAGTTGTGGGATGACGAAATTGACTCTATTAGAAGCTTTAATGTGCAAACACAACGATCTATTAATAAAGTAGAATGTGTCTCTATTATGCCTAATCAAGAAATTATTTTCCCACTTGAAATCATTCAAAAAGTAGTTCCAAAAATTAAAGAGGAATTGAAGAAAACTGCCGAGCTGCTTGTAAAAGAAGGTAAGAAAGAAAGTGCCTCTAAAATTAAAGAACAAGTAGGAGAAGCTTTAGAGCAAATCAATAATAATATTAGCCCAAGAGGGCTAGAGCTTTACGTACCTTATACGAATTTAGAACTTGTCTCTATTTTGGATTATATACCTAAAAATACCCTACTTGTAATTGATGAGCCTACTAAATCAAGAGAGAAGAGTAAGCGTGTTCTAGAAGAATATAGGGTTAGTATGGAAGATAGACTAAGTTATGGGCACATTTTACCTAAACAAATAGAACTTATATTTGAGTATGAAGATGTTGTTTCTAAAATGGCTCAATTTAAAAAGCTTTTTATGATGAACTTTGATGGTGAGGTAGAAGAATTTGATATATCCTATACCTTACCACTTCGTGTCTATGAAAATAATACTTTTTATAAAAATTTAGATCTACTAGAAAAAGATTTAAAGCAGTGGAAGAAAGACAAGAAACGTGTCATTATTCTTTCGGGTGTTAAGGCAAAAGCGATGCGCCTTAGCGAGGAATTAGAGCAAAGAGGAAT
>JAHLFQ010000218.1 GCA_018883705.1 Candidatus Cellulosilyticum pullistercoris | reverse complement strand
CAACAGGTAACAAATATGTGGTAAAAGAGACACAGCAAGAAATTATAGATAAAATTGTAGACTACAAAAGAAGAATTCATCTTTTAGATGACAGAGAGGAGTGAACAAATGGATATTTCTACTGTCATTGGACTTATTTCAGGGAGTATATTTATTGTTGTATCAATTTTCTGGGGTGGAGGTAATATTGGAGGCTTTATTGATGCAGCATCTGTATTTATTGTTTTTGGTGGCGTTCTAGCCTCTATGCTTATTTCCTATCCAATGTCTAAATTACTAGAGGGGCTTAAGTCTGCAAAATTCGCTTTTTCCAAAAAAGAAATGGACCCAACAGAAGTTATCACCCAAATTAATGAGTTAGCATTAGCAGCTAGGAAAGAAGGATTACTTGCACTAGAAGAAATTGCACAACACATGGATGATGCATTTTTACAAAAAGGTATTTTACTCATTGTAGATGGAACAGATGCAGAATTACTTCGTAATATATTAGAAACAGAAATTGTTTTCGTAGAAACAAGGCATAAAGATAATCAAAAGGTGTGGGATCTCATAGCTGAGTTAGGACCTGCTTGGGGAATGATTGGGACACTCATTGGGCTGATTATTATGTTAGGTGATCTAGCAGACCCCTCTACTTTAGGGCCTAAAATGGCGGTAGCCTTAATCACAACCTTTTATGGGTCGATGATTGCCAACTTCATTGCAACACCTATCTCAAATAAACTCAAGCTAAGTAGTGATGATGAGATTTTACATAAACAAGTAATGGTTGAGGGGCTACTTTCAATTCAAGCGGGTGAAAATCCAAGGGTTATCGAAGAAAAACTTAAAGCATTCTTATCCCCTAGTACACGTAGAGTCTTTGAAAATAAAGTAAAAAATGAAGAATAGGGGGTAGGACAATGAAGAGAAAAGAAGATGAGCCCAAAAAAGGTGCACCAGCTTATATGAACACCTATGGAGATATGGTGACTTTACTACTTTGTTTCTTTGTTTTACTTTTTTCAATGTCAACAGTTGATGCCGATAAATTTGAAGCTTTAACGTCATCTCTTACTGCATCAATAGGTATATTTAGTGGGGGAGAAACCATCCAAATGGATACGAATGTCCTTCAAAATGGCATGTCATACTTTCCAGTTCAGGATACAACTCTTTCGCTTCAGGGCGTTTCTGCTAGGCAACAGGCATTAACTGAAACACAAGAAGAGTTAAGTGAATATATTCAATCTAAGGATTTAGATGACAAGGTAACTGTAGAAAAAACAGGAGAGGAAATTATTATGCGCTTTGCAGATGTTTTACTTTTTGATACAGGTAAAGCAGAGATTAAAGCTGGCGCAGTACCAACCCTTAGTGCAATTGGAGAACAATTAAAAAGCTATATGGAGCAAGGTTATATACTTAATATAGAAGGGCATACAGATAATGTCCCCATACAAACATCACAGTTTCCAAGCAATTGGTATCTTTCAAGTGCTAGAGCGATAGCTGTTGCTAGTTTTTATATTGATGAAATGGGATTTGATCGAACGAAAGTTACTTGTGTTGGCTGTGGTGAATTTCAGCCAGTTGCATCTAATGAGACAGCAGAAGGACGTGCGATGAATAGAAGGGTTGATATAAAACTAAGTTTGCCTATTGGATAGTAAAGGAGGGAAAAAGTTGGAAAGTAAATTTAAGATATTTGTTATGGTATCCATTGCTGTTCTAGGCATAGCCATTGCAGGGAGTACCTTTTGGATGCTTAAAGTATTAAACACTAGTCAGACACAAAGCATGGTGTCACAAGAAAGACCACCCAACAAGCTTAAAGAAGTAGAAGTAGGAGATGCCATTATAACTAATATAGCATCAGAAGGTAATGGGCAACATTTTGCTAAGATACAAATTAAAGTTGGAGTAGATGCTTCAGATACTAAAAATTATGAAGCTTTTACAAGTGAATTTGCTGAAAGGTCAGCAAGTATACGTAATGAACTCATTAATGTGATTGGAGAACAAACTTATACAATGCTTAGTGATACGAAAGCTGGTAAAGAGAAGTTAGCAGATGAAATTATTACAAGACTTAATAAATTGTTAGGTACAGAAATGATTCAAGCTGTATACTATGAAGAATATTTCATTCAATAAGTAAAAAGGAGGTGACACATAGGTGAGCGAAGTACTATCACAAAGAGAAATAGATGAACTATTTAAAGCGCTCAATACTGGAGAAATAGATGTCAATGAAATTCAAGAAGCGAATGTACAAAAAGGCATTAAGGTTTACGATTTTGCAAGGCCTTCAAAATTCTCAAAGGAACAGTTAAGAACATTAGAAATTATATTTGAAAATTATGCTAGGCTCATCTCTACCTATTTGTCTGGTCATCTCAGAACAATGGTATCAGCTGAAGTCATGAACTCAGAAGCCGTAACCTATTCAGAGTTTACTAATGCTCTTATTAATCCTGTTATTCTTGCGATTACTGATTTTAAACCATTAAAAGGCTCGATTTTACTTGAGCTTTCCCCTAATATGGGTTTTACCATTATTGATCGTGTTTTAGGCGGAAGTGGCAGTGGGACAAACATGGTTCGAGATTTCACGGATATTGAACGGGTTATTCTAGAGAAACTCTTCACTCAGTTTGTTCAGTTGTTAGTAGAACCTTGGCAAAATGTCGTAGAATTAGAGCCGACGCTTGAAAAGCTTGAAACGAATTCACAGGTGGTACAACTTATATCACCCAATGAAATCGTTGCACTTGTTACATTAAATATAAAAATCAAAAATGTAGCTGGTATGATGAATATATGTATACCTCATTTAGTTATTGAGTCGATTATGGATAAGCTGAATACTAAATTTTGGTTTGCACAAAAGGAGCAAGAGCTAGGAC
>JAHLFQ010000030.1 GCA_018883705.1 Candidatus Cellulosilyticum pullistercoris | reverse complement strand
TTATTTACCGAAGTATCTGCTTAATAAACCTTCGAATGCTCTACCGTGACGAGCTTCATCTTTACACATTTCGTGTACTGTATCATGAATTGCATCATATCCTAATTGTTTAGCAAGTGTTGCAATATCTTTTTTACCTTGTGTAGCACCGTGTTCTGCATCTATACGCATTTGAAGGTTTTTAGCTGTATCAGCAACTACTACTTCACCTAATAATTCAGCGAATTTTGCAGCATGTTCTGCTTCTTCAAAAGCAATTCTTTTATAAGCTTCTGCTACTTCTGGGTAACCTTCTCTATCTGCTTGACGGCTCATTGCAAGGTACATACCTACTTCTGTACATTCACCTGTAAAGTTTTGACGAAGACCTTCTAAGATTCTTTCATCCACACCTTGAGCTACACCGATTCTATGTTCATCAGCATATACTCTTTCACCTGTTTGTTCAATAAATTTGTCACTACCTGCATTACAGATTGGACATACTTCTGGAGCTTTTTCTCCTTCATAAACATAACCACAAATTGTACATACATATTTTTTCATCACTATTTCCTCCATCTATTCTACATTTTTAAAATTAAATCTTAAACATTTTTATTAGATAATAATTATTATCCGTTCCATGTGTTTATTCTATCATAACTAATCTTTTTGTCAATAAGTTTTTTTAAATTTTTTAGGTTACTTTTAGTTTTTTTAGATTCATAAGCATTTTTTTTTAATAAATGTACATTCTAATACATAATGATTCCGAGTTTAACTCTATAGGAGGAAATTATGTCTGAACAAACCGAAAAAAAATTAACACTTGTATCACTCGTACTCATGATTTTTACATCAGTATATGGTTTTGCCAATATGCCAAGAGCTTTCTACTTAATGGGTTACGGTGCTATTCCTTGGTATATCCTTGGTGCCATTACTTTCTTTTTACCTTACGCTTTTATGATGGCTGAGTATGGTGCTGCCTTTAAAAAAGAAAAAGGTGGTATTTTTTCTTGGATGGAAGCTTCCGTAGGTCCTAAGTATGCTTTTATTGGTACCTTTATGTGGTATGCTTCTTATCTTGTATGGCAAGTCAATGTTTCATCTACTATCTGGATTCCTCTTTCCAATGCTATTTTTGGTGAAGACCGAACAGGTAGTCTTTCTCTACTTGGCCTAAACAGTACTCAAACTTTAGGCATATTAGGTGTTATTTGGATTATGATTGTAACTTTTATTTCTTCTAAAGGAATTAGTGCCATCAAGAAAGTTACTTCTGTAGGTGGTAGCGCTATTACACTTCTTAACATACTTCTTATAGGAGGTGGCCTACTCATTTTGGCACTTAGAGGTGGTGATTTTGCTGAGCCTATTATTAGTACAGATTCTACCATTAATATCTTTACTTCTCCTAATCCAGCTTATCAATCTATGATTTCAATCTTTTCATTCTTTACCTATGCTATTTTTGCTTATGGTGGTATTGAAGCAGTTGGTGGGTTAGTAGACCAAACCAATAAAGCTGAAGTTACTTTCCCAAAAGGTGTTGCTATTTCTGCTATTATTATTTCTATTGGTTACTCTATAGGAATCTTCTCAATTGGTTGCTTTACCAATTGGCAAGAGATTCTTTCTGCTGAAAATGTTAATACAGCTAATGTTACCTATATCGTCATGAGGAATTTAGGCTATAATCTAGGCCTTGTATTAGGTACCTCTACAAATACAGCTTTAATCATCGGACGTATCTTTGCCAGAATCACTGGTCTTGCTATGTTCCTTGCACTAACAGGTGCTTTCTTTACTTTAATCTATGCACCACTTAAGCAACTTATTGAAGGCACACCCCAACATCTTCTATCAGATAAAATTACAGCTTTAAATCATAATATGCCTGTTAAAGCTATGATATTACAAGGTATTGTCGTTGCTATTTTAATACTACTTGTCTCATTTGGTGGTGACAACGCTTCTGCTTTCTTTAACAAACTTGTTACTATGACTAATGTGGCCATGACTATTCCTTATATGTTCTTATCTATTGCCTTTATCTTCTTTAAGAAGAAAGAAAACATTCATAAGCCTTTTGAAGTTTACAAGAGTCATCGTACGGCATTAATAGCTACTATTGTTGTTACTTTCTTTATTGGTATTGCTAATCTCTTTACAATCATTGAACCTGCTATTCATAACAAACTATCTGACACACTCTTCGCTGGTGGTGGGCCTATTCTATTTGCTATTATTGCTTATCTCTTATACTGGCGCTATGAAAATCATTATTTAAAAAAATAAATTACAAAATAAAGAGGCTACTAGATTCCCTAGTAGCCCCTTTATCTTACATAACTCTATTAAATTTATCTACTTTTTGCTGCTTCCACTTTAGCTTCTAAATGAATCACGGAAGGTTCAATCTCATAAATGATTTTAGCTTCTTCCCTTTGAACATAATTTTCATAATACTTAAATAGACTTTCAATTAAAATCATACAAACAATTGTAAATATAAGAGTTACAATCAAAAGTTGTCTTAATAAATTGTGCATATTATTATCCCCATAAAAAATTGCTTTTTTACAATTCTTTCTCCTCTACCCTAATGTTAACGTAATGTACATACTATAACATATACCAAAAAATTTGCACTATTTATTTTATTAAATTTGTTTCGTATATTGTTTTCTTTTATCAAAAATCAAACTAATTGTTTGTGCTTAAAAGACTTTTTCTTAGAAGCATAATCCGCAACAATTTGTCCATTTC
>JAHLFQ010000217.1 GCA_018883705.1 Candidatus Cellulosilyticum pullistercoris | reverse complement strand
CTAAACACTTCATAATCACCTATTCTACCACCAGTATATCGATTGAGTGCAAGGGATTCAGCTGTACCTTTCATTGGATGGAAAGCAAAATGAATTAATTTACCAGGTTTAATACCCTCAAAAATCTTTTTAGTTAATTCTAAACGATCATTGATGTCATATGTATGTTCAACTGGAGTACCTGCAATCCCATCAATTAATGGAAAGCCTTCTGCTTCTAGTTTACTTAGTTTATCAAAATCCATACCAATTGCATCTATCATACCTTGCATTAATGGATCTTTTTCCTTTGGATAAAATAATACTGGTAAAATATTATGTTTTTTATACATTTCAACATAAGAATCCATATATTTTGCATTCCAAAGTGTTCCTGTATGTGTATCTATATGTGTAGGCATTAAACCTAAGTTTTTTGACACTTCAATTTGTGCTTCAATTTCTTTAGCTATGTACTCTGGATGAGCTGTTTGCATGACTTCAGCTTTATCTTGTTTAAAATAGCCATTTTCATCAACAAAACCTGACTCCATGCTTCTAGTAGAAATAGGACGCCATTTATATGTTTCATATTCTCCATTAAAAGCTAAATGTAATCCTAAATCTAGCTCTGGCTTCTCTTTTGCTCTTTTAGCTACTTCTGGAAACCATGAAGTTGGAACCATAGCAGACCCGCATGAAACTGTTCCAAAGTCCATCAATTCTTCAAAAGCTTCAATAGAAGAATGATTGATACCTACATCATCTACATGAACAATTACTACTTTATCTTTTTCTGAAAATCCCATGTTTTTTAAAATTGGATTTAAGGACATTTTTATTCCTCCTATCAATGTACTCTACACTTATTAGCCTTATTTCTACCTATAGACCTACAACTTTAGCAACTTTTGTTCTTTAATGATTTGTTTCAGCTTTTAATTTCTTAGCTGAAGATAAAGCTGCAAGAGTTAATACTATAAATCCAACACATAAACCTATACCAATTCCAAAGTTAGCATTATAGCTACCAGTTTTATCATAAATAACTCCAATGATACTAATTCCAAAAGCACCAATTAAGTTTTGACCCATCGCTAGATTTGCAAAAATGGAACTATAGTCTTTAGAACCAAATGCTTTTCTTGTAATTAATGGAACTGCAACTGCATTGATAGTTTGAGTTACACCATAAAGAGCTGATCCAATCAAGGCAATCGTATAATTTCCATTGCTAAAGATTAATAAACCAAATGCTATAGCAACTATTAACATACCAGTAACTGATACGGCTTTAATACCATATTTATCATTAAGTGCGCCCACTGTTAATTTACCACCAACACTTACAAGTAGTGATAATGAAACTAGCATTGCACTTAAAGTTGCAGGCATATTGATTGAAGCGCCAAATGCTGGTAATTGTTGAGAATATCCATTAAGATAACCCATTAATCCAAATGCAATAAACAATAAATAAAATGGCATACTCTTTGTAGCTATTTTCGCAGGAATACCATCTGTATCTACATTCTTCTTAACATCTTGCTTGTTTTCTTCATAACCGTAAGGTTTAAGTCCTACATCCTCTGGTTTAAAACGAACGACAAATAACATAAATGGTAAAACAATTACTAGAGAAATAGCAGCCATAACTAAATATCCATTTCTCCATCCTAAATTAGTAATAGCAGAAGAGATAATAGGGTTCATAATCGCCCCACCTATACCATTGAATGCCATTGCAATTCCCATTGCTAAGCCTACTTTTTTATGGAACCAGTTACTAATGATTGCTGGAGAAGTAATAATAAAAATAACTGACCCAGCTATACCTAAAATAGCTCCAGCTATATACCATTGCCATACAGCTGTAAACTGAGACATTGCTGCAACAGAAAGAGCACAAATTGTCATTCCAACTGATAATAGAATTCGAATATTATATTTAGTTAACATTTTCCCCGCAATTGGCAGTGAAAAAGCTAGACATAAAGAGGTTATAGTAAGGTAAAGAGAGAGTTCTCCAATTCCTACACCCAAACTTTCTGCAACTGGAGATAAAAATACACCAGCACTATTAACTAATGTACCAGCTCCACCCGCTTGCAGTGCACAACATGCAATGAGGACAAACCATGCCATATGAATTTTTTTATTTTCTTTCATTTGCTTCACCTTCTCTTTTTTGTTTTGTTATTATGTAACTTAACTATATCATATATAAAATTATTATATTTTTGATTTTGTAACATATTTTATACAAAATGGAAACATTTTTATTTTAAGCAAATAAAAAAGAAAGTAAGTATGACTTACTTTCTTTGATTTTCTTTCCGATAGTTTGTAGGTGTTACTCCAAATTTTTCATAAAAAAAGTTACTAAAATATTGAGGACTGTTAAATCCCACCATCAATGCAATTTCTGTAATGGTAAGGTCTGATTTTCTTAATAGAATACAGGCCTCTTCAAACCGTTTGGATGTTATTGCCTCGTTAATCGTCATCCCAGTTTCCTTCTTAAATATTCGCATGAGGTGTACACGTGTTACAAAAAACTCATTAGCAATTTGATTAATATTAATTTGATTCATGAAATTGGCAGAAATGTATTGTAATACCCTAATAGATAAGGATTCACTTCTATATAGTTGAATACGATTATTCGCATTTAGATAATCTTTCAAAAAGTAGTCATGCAATTCTTGAAGTTCTTCGATTGTGTTTTTAGATTCAATTAGAATCGCATATTTTTCAGACATATAATGAGATAGAGCTGGGCTCATTCTTCCTCTTTCAGCAGCATAGGCGTAAAGAGAATTATGTGAAAGTAAAAAATTCTTATAGGAACGTAACGGATTGCCTGATACTCGTTTTATTAAATCAAAAGTATCCGCCGTAATATACTCTTTAAGTTGCTTTTCAATCTTTTGATAACCTTCTTCATCACATTGTTCAATGGCTTTAAGTAGCCGCATTCGAATACTATGCCCCTCTTTTATGATCTCAGCCTTAGTAGGATTGCTTATTATTTTCTTCATTTCTTCTCTCATTAATCGCTAAACTCTCCTTCACTAGTGATTTAGTACATTTATCATCAATAGTTACTATTACAATCACTTCTATGTCTAATATGACTATTTTAGCCATTATCAATTATAAATTTTCTGTTACATATATATAATATATCACAATATAGTATATTCTAACATATAAATACATTTAAATATTTGTTTGATAGGTCAGATTTAAGTGATAATAGAAAAGGAGAACCTTCTCCATCTAGAGCTAGTTCTCCCATCTTATTTTAATATGTTATTAAATACCTACTTACTTAGCTAATAAAATTCTATCGTTATCTAGCTCTTTGTGACTTTGTTTCTTAAATAATTCTAGTAACTCTGGTACCGTTAAATCAGCTCTTTCATGACCTTTAATATCTAAAATGATTTGTCCGCTATCCATCATCATCGTTCTATTACCAAGATCTAATGCGGATTGGATATTGTGAGTAATCATCATAGCCGTAATATGGTTCTCGCTAATAATCTCTTTAGTAATTTTCAGCACCTTATCTGCTGTAGCAGGGTCTAATGCTGCTGTATGTTCATCTAATAGAAGAAGCTTAGGTACAACTAGTGTACTCATAAGCAAAGTAACTGCTTGCCTTTGTCCTCCTGAAAGTAAGCCCATCTTTGTTTTCATTCGATCTTCTAAGCCTAAATCTAATTGGGCTAATCGCTCTCTAAATAGGTCTCTTTCCTTTTTTCTAATACCCAGTCCTAAAATACTATTTTTACTTCTCATATAACATAAAGCAAGATTTTCCTCTATGGTCATAGAAGGGGCTGTGCCTTTTAAGGGGTCTTGAAATAATCTTCCAATATATTTAGCTCTTTTATGTTCTTTCATAAAGGTAATATCCTGACCATCTAGCAAAATCTGCCCTTCATCAGATAAGAAATAACCGCTAATCAAATTAAATAACGTAGACTTTCCAGCGCCATTAGAACCAATAATTGTAACAAAATCTCCATTATCTAATTTTAAGTTAATATCATTCATCGCTATCTTTTCATTAACTGTTCCTGGATTAAAGGTTTTCTTTAAGTGCTTAATTTCTAACATCACTTATTCCTCCTTTTTGTCTGCGTACTTGATTCATCCTACTTTGAATACTAGATTGGATAACAGGATAAGAAATGGCAATGACGACAATAATAGCTGAAACCAGCTTCATACTTGTCGCTGAAATATTCACAGATAAAGCTGCTGAAATAATTAATCGATAAATAATAGATCCTAATACTGCTGCAAGGATATTACTCTTAATGCCTCTTTGTTTAACAAATATATCTACAATGACTTCCCCGATAATGAGTGAGGCAATACCAATCACAACCATTCCTGTTCCCATACTTACATCTGCAAAAGATTGTTTCTGTGCAATAAGTGCTCCTGATACAGCTACAAGTCCATTGGCAATCGCTAAGCCTAAGATTTTCATTAGATCTACATTAATAGAAGAGGAGCGTACCATATCTTCATTATCTCCTGTAGCACGAATAGAAAGTCCTAATTTAGTATATAAAAATACCCCTAGCAAGATACAAATAATCAGTACAATACCACCTCCTAGTATCATACCGTAGTAGCTTCCGCCTACTAGCATCTTCATCTTAGTGAAAAGTGTATCTACCCCCAATAAGGAAACATTGGCCTTATCATCCATAACCATGATATTAATCGAATAGAGTGCCGTCATGGTTAAAATACCTGCTAAAATCGGTTGAACCTTTAGTTTAGTCTGCA
>JAHLFQ010000216.1 GCA_018883705.1 Candidatus Cellulosilyticum pullistercoris | reverse complement strand
CTTGCAAAAGAAGGCAAATTTGACCCAATAGTAGGAAGAGAAAAAGAAATAGAACGTGTGATTCAAATTTTATCTCGTCGTACAAAAAATAATCCTTGTTTAGTAGGTGAGCCTGGGGTAGGAAAAACAGCTGTTGTAGAAGGGCTGGCACAAAAGATTGCTAGTGAGGCAATACCAGATTTATTAAAAGGGAAACGCGTTGTTTCCTTAGATTTATCTTCTATGATTTCTGGTACAAAATATAGAGGAGAATTTGAAGAACGCATTAATAAAGTTATTGAAGAAGTGCGTCTTGCAGGTGACGTGATCTTATTTATCGATGAAATTCATACCATAATTGGTGCAGGAGCGGCAGAAGGTGCTATGGATGCATCTAATATTTTAAAGCCATCCCTTGCACGAGGTGAGATTCAATTAGTAGGTGCAACAACTTTAGATGAATATCGTAAACATATTGAAAAAGATGCTGCATTAGAGAGACGTTTTCAGTCTGTACAGGTAGATGAGCCTACAGAATCCGAAACATTAGAAATCCTAAGAGGTATTAAAGATAAATATGAAATGCATCATCAAGTTCAAATTACAGAAGATGCCCTTGTAGCAGCAGTTAAATTATCAATGAGATATATTGCAGACCGTTATTTGCCAGACAAAGCAATCGATCTTTTAGATGAGGCAGCATCAAAAGTAAGATTACGTGCGTTTACTTCACCGGCTAATATTAAAGAACTAGAGGAAGAGCTTCTAGCATTAGGTAAAGAAAAAGAAGAAGCTATTATTAATGAAGAATATGAGAAGGCAAGTAAAATTAAGCAAAAAGAAAATGAATTAAAAGAAAAAATGGCAAATGCTAAAGTGGAATGGGATGCAAAACATACTAAGAATAATCAGGTTGTAAGTGAAGAAGAGATTGCTGATATTGTAAGTAGTTGGACACATATTCCAGTTAGACGTTTAGCAGAAGAAGAAACTGAAAGATTAAGAAATATGGAAGCAACGCTTCATGAACGTGTAGTTGGGCAAGAAGAAGCTATTAGTGCTGTATCAAAGGCAGTTAGAAGAGGTCGTGTAGGATTAAAAGATCCTAATAGACCTATCGGTTCATTTATGTTCTTAGGGCCAACAGGTGTAGGAAAAACAGAACTGACAAAAGCATTGGCAGAAGCTATTTTTGGTGATGAAAATGCAATGATACGTGTAGATATGTCAGAATATATGGAAAAGCATACAGTATCTAAAATGATCGGTTCACCTCCAGGGTATGTTGGTTATGAAGAAGGTGGACAATTAACAGAGAAAGTGCGTCGTAAACCATATAGCGTCATTTTATTTGATGAAATAGAAAAAGCGCATAGTGATGTATTTAATATTCTACTTCAAATATTAGATGATGGACACATTACAGATAGTAAAGGAAGACGTGTTAATTTTAAAAATACAATTATCATTATGACTTCTAACATTGGTGCAAGAAATATTATATCACCTAAGAAATTAGGATTTATATCACAAGAAGATGCAGAGAAATCCTATGAAGATATGAAGAAAAGTGTGATGGAAGAAGTAAAACGTACTTTTAAACCAGAATTCTTAAATCGTATTGATGAAACTATTGTATTCCACCCATTAACAAGCGAGCAAATTAGAGAAATTGCAAGCATTATGATTAAGCGATTAATAGAGCGTATTAGCAAAAATGTTGGTATCCAGATTTCGCTTACAGAAGCTGCTTTAGACTTCCTTGGTAAGAAAGGTTATAACCAAGCTTATGGTGCTAGACCACTTAGAAGAACGATTCAAACTTATATTGAAGATAAGCTTTCTGATGAAATTCTTGCAGGTACAGTTAAAGAGGGAGAATCTATTAAAGTAGATGTAGATGGGGAAGTGTGTGTATTTAGTAAACAAGTATAAAAAAGTAATAAATAAAATAAAATTGTAGATAAATATTCATATACTTTTCATGAGCCTTCATGTATAATAAAGACATAAATCATTTAGGATAAATAAAGAAAGTAAACATTGGAGGATTTAGCAATGGCTGTTGTTGAAGAAATTATACGTGTTGAAGCAGATGGAACACTTAGTTTTGGTAACTATGAATTAAAAGAAAAAACAAAAGTGCTAGACTTTGAAGTAGAAGGTCGTTTATACAAAGCAAAAACATTTTTCGAAGTAACAAAATTAAAAAGAGATGGTGCACTTGTGTATGAATCTTTACCAGGAACAGCTGTTCATAATTTTAAAGTGACCGATAGTGGAGTAAGTTTCCAAGTAGAGGGAGAAGAAAGCTCTCAAATTACACTTGAGCTTGAACCAGAAGCAGAGTATAAATACATTGTTAATGATGTAACAGTTGGAAATATTAAATCAACTATTTCTGGAAAAGTAAGCTTTTCAGTAGATTGTGAAAGAGAACCACAAGTTGTACAACTTAAAAGAATAAAATAAATCATGTAAGAAGCAACAAAGGATAAAATCTAGCGTTGCTTCTTTTATTTTTAATAAGAAATTCTAAGATATGATTTAGGAATTTTTGTTAGAGTTTTAGTGAAAGAAAGTAAATATAAAAAGCAAAATAAGTCATCTTGTATGGAGGCATCACTTGTTGGTAATATAATAGAAAGAGAAAGATATAAGAAAGGAAAAGATCATGGCAAAAGCAAAACAAGTTTTTGTGTGTACAAGTTGTGGACAAGTTTACTCTAAGTGGCAAGGAAGATGTGATGGTTGTCGTGAGTGGAATACTATAGAAGAACAAGTTGTAGATACAAGTAAAAAAAATAATGGACGCAGTGTGAAAAGTAGTTTTGTATCAAAACGTTTAATAGATGTAAAGGGAAGCGCTTCTGAGCGTATTGTAACCAATATTGGAGAGTTTAATCGTGTAATGGGTGGAGGAATTGTAAAAGATTCTTT
>JAHLFQ010000029.1 GCA_018883705.1 Candidatus Cellulosilyticum pullistercoris | reverse complement strand
ATATAGTATATAGACACTAATACATAGGATACTATAGGAGAATATAATATGAAGCAAAGAGTAATGAATAATGTGCATGCTTTAGAAGATAAGCCATATGAATATATCATTGCCATGGGGATTTCTACGGGAGGGCCTAAACTTCTTAGTCAATTGATTCAGACATTAGATGAGGAAATACCAGCAACATATATTATAGTTCAACATATGCCTATTGGATTTACAAAAAATTTAGCAGAGAGATTAAATACTTTAACTAAATTGACAGTAAAAGAAGCAGAAACAGGTGAAACTTTGAAAAGAGGTGTTATCTATATTGCACCAGGAGGATATCAACTAAAGGTGATTAATGGGTTAAAACCTCAAATAGAGTTAACAGATGAATTACCTTATAAAAGACATAAGCCCTCAGTTAATGTCATGCTACTATCACTTGCTCATTTACAAAAATATACGAGAAAGATAATAGCCGTTATTATGACGGGTATGGGATCTGATGGGTTAGAGGGAGTTACTGAACTTAAAAAGATTTCTTCTTGTAAGGTAATTGCTCAAGATCAAGCTTCATCAACAGTATTCGGTATGCCAAAAGCAATTATAAGTGCAGGGCTTGCAGATTTTATTGTTTCAGGAGATAGTATTTCACAAAAAATAAAAGAGATAGTGGGGAATAGACATGGATGTTAATCAATATCTACAAATTTTTATTGAGGAATCAAAAGATAATTTACAGACTTTAAATGAAAATTTATTAAATCTAGAAAACAATCCTACTGACATAGAAACGCTTAATGCCATTTTTAGAGTAGCGCATACTTTAAAAGGTATGGCTGGAACAATGGGATTTGTAAAGATGCAGAAATTAACACATACACTTGAAAATGTTCTTTCAGAAATTCGAGCAGGTAATCTTGCGGTTGATTCAAATATTGTAGATATCCTTTTTCAAAGCCTAGATGGACTTGAAAATTACGTAGAAGAAATTACAAATACTTCTACTGAAGGCAATGAAGAGTATGCAGAGATTATTAGTGCATTAGACCAAATCATTAAAAATGAAAATAATCAAGATAGTGGACAAGTTAATAGTGTTAGTGTAGCTAATGAGTCAGTAGTGCCAGATAAATTAGAAGGGGAAGAGGGACTTCTTGAGCTTCCAGAATCACAAGAACTAGTTAAAAATAACGCGATTAGTATGGGGATGAATGTCTATCAAATCAAAATTGAATTATCAGATAGCTGTGTATTAAAATCTGCTAGAGCCTTTGTTATTTTTACAGAACTTGAGAGAATGGGTGAGATTATTTACTGTGTACCAAGTGCACAAGATATTGAAGATGAAAAGTTTGATAAAGCGTTTATAATTGTCCTTATTACACAAGAAACAGAAGAAAAAATTAAAGAAACAATTCTGGGTATATCTGAGGTTGAAAAAACTTCTATAGATGCTTTTGCTTTAAATAATAGCATAGTAGAGGAAAAGTTAGAACAAGAAGAGGAAGTAGAGCAGAAGGATACACGAACAGCAGAACATACAGGCCATCAAAATGCAAAGCAACAACTTTCTAATAAAACAGTAAGAGTTAATATTGACCGTTTAGATACATTAATGAATTTGGTAAGTGAGCTTATTATTGTTAAAACACAGTTAGAAGGATTAGATGTCAGAGAAAGTGAAGTAGAAAGTAATTATAATGATTCTGTTGAATATTTGGAACGTATTACAACAAGTTTACATGATGCGGTTATGAAAGTCAGAATGGTACCTGTGGAAAATGTGTTTAATAGGTTTCCACGTATGATTCGTGATGTATCAAGGAAACTGGGAAAAGATATTGAACTAGTTATGTCTGGTGAAGAAACAGAGCTTGATCGTACGGTCATTGATGAAATTGGTGATCCCCTCATTCATTTACTTAGAAATGCTGCTGATCATGGCCTTGAAACAACAGAAGAACGTATTAGTATTGGAAAACCTAAAAAAGGAACGATTAAGTTACAAGCTTACCAAGATGGTAATAGTGTTGTCATTGAGGTAGAAGATGACGGTAAAGGTATTAATGTTAATAAGATAAGAAGTAAAGCTATTGATAAAGGGACTATTACCAAAGAGGAAGCTGCTACAATGACAGAAAATGAAATCATTGAACTTTTATTTAAGCCAAGCTTTAGTACAGCAGAAAAAATATCTGATTTATCCGGTCGAGGTGTTGGACTAGACGTCGTTAAAAGTAGAATTACTGCTTTAGGTGGTCATGTAGAGGTTGAGACAGAATTTGGAAAAGGCAGTAAGTTCATTGTACGTCTTCCACTTACATTAGCTATTATTCAAGCACTTATGATTCATATTGCTGATGAAAAGTATGCAATTCCATTAAGTAATATTCAAAATATAGAAGATGTTCATAAAGAGGATATCAAACTAATTCAAAATCAAGAAGTAATTGTTGTAAGAAATGAGATTATACCAATTATTAGATTAAGAGAAGTCTTAGGTCTTCCAAAAGCAGAAGATAAAGAGATGATGACGGGTGTCATTGTTAAAAAAGGTGAAAAACAAGTTGGATTTATTGTAGATTCACTGATTGGACAACAAGAAATTGTTATTAAGTCACTTGGTAAGTATTTAAGTGGTATTGATATGATTGCCGGTGCTACTATATTAGGTAATGGTGAAGTTGCGCTTATTCTTGATGTAAATTCACTTATATAGGAGGAAGAAATAATGAAAACTACATTTGAAACAATCCAACAATTTATTGTTTTTAAATTAAATGATCAACTTTATGGTTTGAGCATTCTTAATGTAGAGATAATTGAGAGGATAAAATCAATTATGCGTGTGCCTAAAGCACCTAATTGTGTAAAGGGTGTTATGAATCTAAGGGGCGAAATCATCCCAGTTATTAGTCTAAGGAATCAATTTCATTTGGAAGAAAAGGCCTATACTGAAAAAACAAGAATTATCATTGTTAAGCTAGAAGATGCCATGGTAGGTTTGATCGTTGATGAAGTAAAAGAAGTGATTGAAATCAAAAGCGATCAGATAGAAGTTGTTCAAAATATTCAAGGTAAGATGAAGATAAGTCATATTTTAGGTGTAGGTAAAGTAGAAAAAAATATAGTGACGCTGCTTAATTTAACTAACATTATAGAAGAAGCCTTTTCTAAAGAAGATATCATATAGGAGGTAAACAGTGAGTGAACATAGTTATCAGAATATAACAGATGAAGAAATAGATATGCTAAGAGAGGCTGGAAACATTGCATCTGGTAATGCAATGACTTCACTAAGTAAGCTCATTGACTCAAGGTTAGATATGAATGTTGTACAAGTAAGAATAGAGAGCATTCAAGAATTACCTGAAGTGTTAGGGGGGGCAGAAGAAGTTATTGCAGGAATGCTTATTAATGTCTTTGGAGATTTAAATGCTATGTTGTTATTTGCATTTGAAACAGAAAGCGCCATTGGACTTGTGAACCGAATTTTAGGAAAGCAATTAAAAGAACTTGAAGAATTTGATGAAATTGATCATTCTGTACTATGTGAAACAGGCAATATACTTGCCGGCTCCTACTTGAGCGCACTTAATACACTTACTGGACTAAAATTAAATGTTTCAACGCCACAAATTGCTATTGATATGGCAGGTGCTATTTTGAGCTATCCAGCAATCGAATTTGTTTGCAATGATAATAAGATGTTATTTATTGAAACTGTTGCGAGGGATGTAAC
>JAHLFQ010000215.1 GCA_018883705.1 Candidatus Cellulosilyticum pullistercoris | reverse complement strand
CTTCCAACAAGTGATGATGCTGCTTTAGTATGCCAAATTTTTCTTGAAGAATATGAAAAAGGACTTGGAAAAAATGAACAGCCTATTTTCCCAAATATTATCTTCCGTACTAAAAAAGGTATTAATCGTGGTGAAAATGCACCTTATGGCTATTTATATAAATTAGCTTGTCGAGTGGCTGCTTCTCGTATGAATCCAACCTTCATGAATATGGATGCAGACTTTAACTTAAAATATTATAATAAAGGGATTATTCCTGCAACTATGGGATGTCGTACGTATGTTTGTTCCAACGTTAATGGTCCAGAAGGTCCAAATAGACGTGGAAATAATGCACCTACTACCATTAATCTTCCACGCATTGGTATTGAGGCTAGAGGAAATTTAAATACTTTCTGGACTCTACTAGATGAACGCCTAATTCTTGCTAAGGAATCTCTATTACACCGTTACGAAGTTCTAAAGCGTTTAAAAATGAAAGATTTACCTTTTGTAATTGGCGAAGAACTTATGTTAGGTTCTGAAGGCCTTGGCCCTAATGATAGTATCGACCCTATTCTAAAAAACGGTACATGGGCAATTGGATTCATCGGTCTTGCTGAAACTCTAGTAGCACTTACAGGCCATCATCATGGAGAATCAGAAGAAGCACGTGAACTTGGCTATCATATTATTCAGCATATTAGAGACTTTACAGATCAAGTAACTGTAGAGACTCATATGAACTGGAGCTGCTATGCAACGCCAGCTGAAGGATTAAGCGGTAAATTTATTGCACAAGATAAAAAACGCTTTGGTATCATTGAGGGTGTTACAGATAAGGATTACTATACAAACAGCTTCCATGTACCAGTAGGCTATAGTATTTCTATTATTGATAAGATACAAATTGAAGCACCATTCCATAGTATGTGTAATGCAGGTCATATTAGCTATATTGAATTAGATGGATATCCTACTGGTGAAACCATTGAAAAAATTATTAATTATGCTTATGACCATTCCAATATCAGTTACGTGGGCATCAATTTCCACCTAAGATATTGCAAAAATTGTGGCAAGACTCTCAATGAACATACACAAAATTGTCCTACCTGTGGTAGTACGAATATCCAAGGTATTAGCCGTGTCACAGGCTATCTCAGTTTAGATGAACGTTTTGGTCAAGGTAAAGTAGCGGAACGTAAGGATAGACTATCTCATAATGGTGAGCATTCACCTGTTTACAGGAGTGTCTAATGAATTTACAAGTTGCAGGCTTTTTAGAACATTCAACAGTAAATGGCGAGGGCTTTCGTAGTGTCCTATTCGTATCTGGTTGCTACCATAATTGCCCTGATTGTCACAATAAAGAAATGCAAAGCTTTAGCTACGGTGAACAAACGTCTATCCAAACAATTTATGAATCTATTTTAAAAAATAAACCACTACTAGATGGCGTTACTTTCTCAGGCGGCGAACCCTTTGAACAAAGTGGAGCCCTTGCACATCTTGCCCAGCTTATTAAGAAAGAGGGATTATCTATTTGGTGCTATTCAGGATATACCTATGAGGTGCTTTCAAAAGATGCTAATAAAATGTGTTTACTCGAACAGGTTGATGTATTAGTAGATGGTCCTTTTATTAAAGAAAAGGCAAATAGTGAACTTAAATACCGAGGCTCAACCAACCAGCATATCTATGCTTTAAATCATGGTCAAATCATTAAGTGTCTCGATGAAGATTTTTAGTATTACTCTTTTAAATCATACTTATCCTTCATTTTAGACCTATCTATACACAAAGCAAGTAGCATTCTAGCTACTTGCTTTTTTGAGTTAATCCTTCTTACATCAACTATCTGACCTTAATTTTCTCTTATCTCATTGATACATACTTTATTTTTTCCATTGGAAAACAATAATACCTACAACCATTATGGCGACTCCAACTAGTTTTGTCCACATAAAGCTGGCCTTTTCTGTGCCAAACCATCCAAAAAGCTCAATGAGATATGCACAAACCATTTGGGCAATTAATATAAGCATTACTGCATAAGCTGGTCCTAAATGTGCCATTGCTACAACAACTGTATAGGTAATACCAGCACCTAATACTCCACCTAGCAGGTACCATTTATTGACCATCTTTAATCCTTCTACATTTGCATCTCTTGTAAATAATAAAATGATTAAACATACAATAAATGCTGTAAAATGTACAATGCCTGCTGTAAACCATACGCCTGCTTTTTCTGTTACACGTGTATTAAAAACACCTTGAACACTCATTAATAAACCTGAAATGAGTGCTGTTATGATACTACTAAACATGTTACTCTCCACCTTTATTTTACTTTAATCTTATTTTGTATGGTTTTAAAGGTTTTATTCTCTTACTAAGGATATGGTAAATTTTACCTAACAATCATCTAATTTTCAACTATTCATTTAATAAAATAATACTCATTAATACCTATTTTCAATCTGAATAGTAATGTAAATAAGAGCTACGATACAAAGTATCGTAGCTCTTATTCTATCTTATAAAAGTATAATATGATTTTCCTCACATGCCGTCATCATCTCATCTGGCCAAATAGATGACTGAACTTCTCCAATATGTGCCTTTTGAAGAAAATACATGCAAATTCTAGATTGACCAATTCCACCCCCAATAGTATATGGTAACTGTCTTTGCATAATTTTCTTATGAAATGGTAACTCAGCACGCTCTAAACAGTCTGCTTTTTTGAGTTGCTTAGTAAGTGCTTCTTCATCCACGCGAATCCCCATTGAGGAAAGTTCAAAGGCACTGCCTAAAAGTGGGTTCCAGAATAAGATATCTCCATTAAGAGCCCAATCATCATAATCTGGTGCTCTACCATCATGCTTTTCTCCATTGGTTAGAAGATCACCTATTTTCATAATAAAAACAGCTTTTTTCTCTTCACAAATTTTATTTTCTCTTTCTTTTGGTGTTAAATCTGGATAAAGTTCTAATAATTCTTGTGAAGTAATGAAATAAATTTCTTCTGGTAGCCATGCTTCTAGGCAAGGATATTCTGCTCTAATAAACTTCTCTGTTCTACAAAAAGCACGGAAAATTCTTTTAACAGTTTGTTTCAAATAGTCTTCATTTCTCATTTCTTTAGTAATAACTTTTTCCCAATCCCATTGGTCTACATAAAGGGAATGAATATTATCAAGTTCTTCATCACGACGAATCGCATTCATATCTGTATAAAGCCCTTCATTGATTCCAAACTCATAACGGTCAAGAACCATTCTCTTCCATTTAGCAAGGGAATGTACAATCTCTACAATCTGATGATCATCATCTGCAATATCAAAACTTACCGGTCTTTCCACGCCGCTTAAATTATCATTTAAGCCTGACTCTGGTTTTACAAATAAAGGTGCAGAAACCCTTGTTAAATCTAGTTCATATGCCAAAGCCTTCTCAAAATAATCTTTAAGCTTCTTAATCGCCACTTCTGTCTCTTTTAGGCCTAATTTTGATTTATAACCCTCTGGTACAAATAATTTCATTTTTATTCCTCCTCATAATAGATACTATTTAATCTACCTGATAGAATATTCATCAAGTAAATAAAAAAATAAAACCTCCATCCTCTAACTAGGGACGAAGGTTTATTCGCGGTACCACCCTTAATTGATTTCAACTACATAAAATCCACTCTATTTAGCGTACAGAATGATTATCCTACATAGTAAATACCATCGATACGCTGTAGATATAACGGTCTACACCCGTCTAAGCCTACTAAGCTCTTTATAAGCCGTTGGGTTAGCTTCTCCAAGATGTTCTTCAATCATTGATTTGTTACCGATTTTCAGCTTCTTCGGCTCTCTGAAAACAAATTCAAAAATTTACTCTTCTCTTCATCAATTTTAACTCTTCTAATAATTATATAAATATATATTAATTTGTAACAATTTAAATGTCAAGTATGAATTTTAATATATTTATGTCATTATCAAAATATTTATATCATATCTCAAACTTAAATAAAGATGCACTTTAATATTTTGTACTACCTTTTAAATATTTTCAATTTGAAAATCAATAGGTGTCTTACCCATTTCTTTAAGATACTCATTAATTTGATTAAAGTGGTTACATCCAAAGAAGCCATTATATGCAGAAAGTGGGCTAGGATGTGCTGCTGTTAAAATTTTATGTTGTGGCGCTGTAATTAAACTCGCTTTTTTCTTAGCCGGTGCTCCCCATAAAACAAAAATAATAGGGTCTTCTCTTTCATTTAGAATAGAAATAATTCGATCAGTAAATATTTCCCAACCCTTTCCTTTATGAGATTGTGGTTTTCCTGCTCTAACAGTTAATACTGTATTTAATAAAAGTATACCTTGCTTAGCCCATTTCATTAAATAACCATTATTAGGAATATAGCACCCCATTGTACTTTGAAGCTCTTTATAGATATTTACTAAAGAAGGTGGCGTTTTCACTCCAGGCTGAACAGAAAAGGCCATTCCATGTGCCTGTCCTTCTCCATGATAAGGATCTTGTCCTAGTATAACAACTTTTACATCTTCATAAGATGTTGTTTGTAAAGCATTAAAAATATCATGCATATTAGGATAAATGGTTTGTGTACAATACTCTTCCTTTAGAAATTGCCTAAGTGCAATATAATAAGGTTTTTTAAATTCTTCTGCTAAATGTTTATCCCAACTATTATGAAACTGAACCATTTTTGTTATTCCTTTCCTATCTTATGCGTTCTATTATTACTAATATAACATATCTACTTATGCTTTCCTTCTATTTTTCTACATTTTTAGCTCTTTATATTCCTAAAATGATTAATAAATATTTTATCCCTATATAATAAAAGGAAATAAACCATAAGATCTATTTCCTTTTTATTAATCTATTCAATTAATGATACCATACTTGCCTATTTAATCATTTATGAAAATAATGTAGTAGATAAATATCTTTCTCCTGTATCAGGTAAAAGTGCCACGATTACTTTTCCTGCATTTTCTTCAAGCTTAGCCATCTCAGTTGCCACAGCAAGAGCTGCTCCTGAAGAAATTCCTACTAAAATACCTTCTGTTTTAGCTAATTTTCTAGCTGCTTCAAAAGCCGCATTATTGGTTACTGTTTTGATCTCGTCTACTACATCTTTATTAAATACTTGTGGTATAAACCCTGCACCGATACCTTGAATTTTATGTGGTCCTGGTTTTCCACCAGAAAGAACTGGTGAATCTGATGGTTCTACTGCAATAATTTTTACATCTGATTTTTTCTGTTTAAGTACTTCTCCTACCCCTGATACCGTTCCACCTGTTCCTACTCCAGCAATGAAGATATCTACTTCTCCTTCTGTATCATTCCATATTTCTAAAGCTGTTGTTTCACGATGGGCTAATGGATTGGCTGCATTATTAAATTGTTGAGTTATAAAACTAGGTGTATGGGTCTTTGCAAGCTCTTCTGCTTTCTCAATAGCACCTTTCATTCCCTTAGCGCCTTCTGTAAGAACAAGCTCGGCACCTAACGCTTTAAGTACATTTCTTCTTTCTATACTCATAGTATCTGGCATAGTTAAAATCAGTTTATAACCTTTAGCCGCACAAATAGACGCAAGTGCAATACCTGTATTACCACTTGTAGGTTCAATAATTGTTGTCTCTTTAGTAATTAAACCTTGTTTTTCTGCTTCTGTAATCATATAGTATCCAGTACGGTCTTTCACACTACCACCTGGGTTAAACAATTCTAATTTAACTAATAACCTTGCTTTTAATTCTTCTGACTCTGCATATTGTGATACTTCAAGTAAAGGTGTTTTTCCAATTAAATCTGTAATACTTTTTGCAATGTTTGACATATACTGTTCCCCCTTAAAATTAAATATAATACATGTTTAAATCATCATGCATAAGTGTTTGATAATCTTTGGTTAAATCCTCTAATGTTATTTCATCCATCACTTTACACACACTCTCTGTAATCTTATCCCAGACTTGCTTTTGCAAACATTCTTGCATATTTTGATAAAGGAGTGTCGTATCATTACGCTTTATTTCTTCTTCTACAATTAAAATGTCTCCCTCTATAGCTCTTATGACATCTCCAACTGTAATATGACTTGCTTCTCTTCCAAGCATATAACCACCTTGTGCACCTTTAACGCTTTTTACAATACCTGTCTTTTTAAGAAGAGAAAAAACCTGTTCTAAATAATTAACTGATAAACTCTGTCTCTTAGCGATATAAACGAGTGGAACTTGCTCTCCTGTAGAATGAACCGCTAAATCTACAAGTGCACGAAGGCCATAACGTGCTTTTGTTGATATTTTCATATATGCCTCCTTTTAAATTCCTACTATTTCTCTATGTTTTATACTATATTAACTTTTCGATGAATTGTCAATATTTTTATCGAAATTATTGAATATTTAACAAAAACAAATTTAATAAAAAAGTGGATATTTATCCACCTTTAAACTAAAACTTTACTTTTCAAAACCTTCACCAATCACTTCATGTAAATTCTGTACCGTCATAAAAGCTAATGAATCTATTTTTAGTACTTGTTTTCTTAATTCTATAAATTCTTTACGATCGATTACTGTTGTAATAACTCTTTTTACTTCTTTACTATATGCCCCTTCTGCACAATAGATTGTTGCTCCTCTTTCTAAGTGCTCGAGGATATACTGATTAATCAAATCCACTTTATCAGAAGATGATGGAATAATAGCAACATATTTTTGAATATTTAATCCAGAAATGACATAATCAATTAAATTAGTTGTAATAAGCACACCTAATGCAGCATATAATCCTTTTTCTAATCCAAATATACTAGTTGCTAGTAGCACGACAACCATGTCTGCGATCATAAGTGCTGTACCAATATTAAATGCTGTATATTTTGTTATAATCTTAGCAATAATGTCTGTTCCTCCAGAAGAAGCATCAATATTAAAAACCATTGCCTGCCCCACTGCAATAAACAATGCTCCAAATAATAAAAGAATTAATGAATCTTCACTAATCGGCTTCCAATTAGGCCATATCGTTTCCATGAGAGTCATAATAACAGAAATAGATAGACTACATAGTAAGCTTCGTGCTCCAAAACTTTTACCTAATATGATAAAACCTATTGTAAACATACTCATATCTAGTATAAATATAATAATTCCAATAGGTACAGTAGGTAATAATGCCTTTACAACAATGGCTAATCCACTAACACCTCCTGCTGCAAGTTCTGAAGGTGCCCAAAAGAAATAGAGCCCTATTGCAACACATAATGCACCTAATACTAAAGTGCCATATGTCTTTATTTTACTTTTCATCTCATTAATCTCCCTTTGTCCAATTTTAAATAGTATGTACAATGCTTTTAAATAGAACTAGTTTAAACTAAAATAAAGAGAGTTATTCACTCCTTACAGCAAATGACTCTCTTCATCTTTCTATTTAGCTTAGGCAAAATGATTTAACTGCATAAATAACTTGGTAATTTTATCTTTGTTTACTGCAAATTGAACATTCCCATTATAACGTAAGATATAATAGTTAATATCATAAGGAATCAATTCAATTTGTATCATACTTCCATCTTTTAAGTGATATTCAATACTAGCTTCCGCTTTTCTTTCTTCTTTTTGCTCTATTTGTGGGTTTTGTAATAATGCTTCAATGTAAAGGCTCTCTTGAATTTTATCTACCCATTCCTGCGCATCCTCTTTGGTTAATG
>JAHLFQ010000214.1 GCA_018883705.1 Candidatus Cellulosilyticum pullistercoris | reverse complement strand
AATACATCGTAGAAAGGTATACAAAGGTAGGGTATGAGGTCATTTGCTTATCAGCCAAGAAAGCGATCAATACAGAATTACTGATGCCTAAGCTTAAAGATAAAACAACGGTTTTTGCAGGACCTTCAGGTGTAGGAAAGTCTACTTTACTAAATACCATTGAAGAAAGGTTTACGTTAGAAACCGGTCAGGTAAGTGATAAGATTAAAAGAGGAAAGCATACGACTAGGCATGTGGAACTGATGCCACTTAGCATAGGAGGATTTGTATTAGATACACCAGGCTTTACTTCTTTGCAGCTAGATGGTATGGAGCCAGAGGAGCTTCAATATTATTTCCCAGAATTTGAGCCCTATTTAGGAAAATGTAAATTTAGAGGATGTACACATATCCATGAGCCAGGATGTGAGATAAGAGCAGCACTTGAATCAGGGCACATTGTGAAAGAACGCTATGAAGCGTATGAAACTTATTATAAACAGTTAAAAGATACAAGGAGATGGTAGCGATGATACATTTAAGTCCGTCAATTTTAGCAGCAGATTTTGCAAATTTACAAAGAGATATTGAGGCCGCACAAAAAGGTGGTGCAGACTATATACATGTAGATGTTATGGATGGGGCATTTGTGCCTAATATCTCTATTGGATTACCAGTTGTAAAGAGTATTCGTCCACATATTAAAGGGATAATGGATGTTCATTTAATGATAGAAAATCCAGAGCGTTATTTAGAAGACTTTGCCAAGGCTGGAGCAGATCTAATTACAGTGCATATTGAGGCAACTCATCATATACACCGCGCAGTTCAACAGATTCATGATTTAGGTATTAAAGCAGGTGTAGCAATCAATCCTGGAACACCTGTAAGTGTATTAGAGCCTATTATTAGAGATGTAGATATGATTCTTGTCATGTCAGTTAATCCAGGATTTGGAGGACAAAAGTTCATCCCTTATGCACTAGAAAAATTAAAACAAGTAAAAGCATTAGCTGAAAAAGCAGGCAAATCAGATTTACTGATTCAAGTAGATGGTGGTGTCACCATGAGCAATGTAGAAGAAATTATTGCAGCTGGTGCTAATGTACTTGTAGCAGGTTCTTCTGTCTTTGATGGAAAAGATGCAACAAGTAATGCAGCGGCTTTTACAGAGCTTTTTGCCAGACTATAAGCGCAGCTTAGGATAGTGATATTATGAAAATACTTATTTTAACCAATGGTACGTACGGTGACTATAACTTCTGTAAACAAGATGAAGGTTTTGATTATATCATCTGTGCAGATCGAGGACTTTGCCATGCAAGAGTTTTAGGAATCATGCCAAATCTTATTGTAGGTGACTTTGATAGTACCAATGAGCAGGATTTAACCTATTTTAAAGAGCAAGGTGTTCAGATAGAAACATTTGATACCCATAAAGATGAAACAGATACTGAAATCGCTGTATCAAAAGCCATACAAAAAGGAGCAACAGAGGTAACGATTTATGGTGGCCTTGGTAGTCGCTTGGACCATAATCTAGCCAATGTTCATCTTTTGTACAAGCTCTTAAGAGCAGGTATTAAAGGAAAGTTAGTAAATCCTAATCATACGGTATATTTAGCCGAAAAATATAGACTTATTAAAGGAAAGAAAGGTGATTTAGTAAGCTTGATACCTTTTGCAGGTAGGGTTACTGGGGTAACGACTAAATCTTTAGCTTATCCATTAAAAAAAGCAGAGATTCATATCGGCACAAGTTTAGGAATTAGTAATGTGTTAGAAGAGGATACAGCAGAAATCTGGTTAGATGAAGGAATTTTAATTGTTATTATGGCACAAGATTAAAAAACTGGATAAATGAGATAATATATAAAAAAGATATACTTTTAAAAATTTAAATGTACTATAATAGATATAGGATAGATAGTTTAATATAACTACTAAACCTATATCTATTTTTTTATTCTAGAACAATTAAAGGTACAAATTACAAATAGTATAATATGAATAAGTTATGCTGAGATATATATACAAATATAGAATTCAAGGAAATAAATAGATATTTTATAAGTTGATAAGTTTGAATTTACGAAGGCATAATATGCGTTGGTTTAATGTATACGCATACAACTAGGTGGAAATGTTAGAACAGATAGGAAGTTTTGGGTGTATGGCTATTTCTAGCCCTATATTATGTAGAAGGTTTGGGTTCTCTGAAACAAAGAACATCTATATAGTATTAAGCATTGTTCTGGTAGTATTATATTGTTTAGGATAGAAAGTTTTTTAAGGAAAATTCGGTTAGAAAGGCTTTAGTATTATCAATTTTACCAAGACTTGTTGTTGTGGTAGAAATAAGATTGAAAAAAGGTCATTATTGATGATTAACGCAGTGGTAGGAGACATAAAAATTAATACAAGTGTATCAGAAAATCATAACCAGAGAAGGCACTTCGGTTTTATTGCCCTTTTATGCCTTCTGTAGAAAGGAATGTTCATAATAATGAAGGATTTGAGAGTAATATTTATGGGTACACCTAATTTTAGTGTAAATGTACTTAATAGCTTAATTTACAATACTAATGTAATAGCAGTAGTGACTCAACCAGATAAATTAGCCGGTAGAAAACAAGTATTGACAGAACCAGCTGTAAAAAAGGTGGCACTTGAAAACAATATAAAGGTAATACAACCAACTAAAATAAGAGAAGAATATCAAAGTATCATAGATTTAAATCCTGATATCATTATAACTTGTGCGTATGGTCAATTTCTCCCAAAAGAAATACTAGATTATCCTAAATATGGTTGTATAAATGTTCATGCATCACTTCTTCCAAAATTAAGAGGAGGAGCACCTATTCATAAAGCTATTATTGATGGATATACCACTACAGGTATAACCATAATGCATATGGGTCTAAAAATGGATAATGGTGATATAATAAGCCAAAAAAGCATTGAAATAGAAAAAACTGATAATGTAGGTACGTTGCATGATAAATTAAGCCTATTAGGTACAGAATTATTAATGGAAACATTACCAAGCATTGTCAATGGACAAGCAAATAGAATTGTCCAAAATGAAGAAGAGGTAACATTTGCTTATAATATATCGAGAGAAGATGAACATATAAATTTCAATAAAACAAAAATAGAAGTTTTTAACCAAATAAGAGGACTTAATCCATGGCCAGTATCTTATGCAATTTTAGATGATAAAGAAATAAAAATATACGAAGCTATTATAGGTGAAGATATTTATAAAGAAAAATCAAATGGAGAAATAGTAAGATTATACAAGGATGGAATAGGAATTAAAGTATCTGATGGGGAAATTATTTTAAAAATAATAAAGCCTTCGGGTAGTAAAAAAATGAGTGTGAAAGATTATCTTAATGGATGTAAAGAAAGAAACAATCTAGTTGGTAAGGTATTTAGATAATTTATGAGTAGTTCCTTATTTCATTTAGCTTTACAGAACGAGTATTTTCCTTCTACAACAAATACTACCATTCGATAAAATAGTTATTTTATTAAATCAATAAGATACATCGAAATAAACAAAGGGCAGAACATACTTTATATAAAATATGTTCTGCCCTTTGTTTTATAAAGAAATTTTCAATTGAGGTGTTGATAAAATTATAAAGTGTATCTTTTTTAGATTAAAGAGTAAAATGATAGAGGGACTTAAAAAATTCTATAATAAAAGCGATCACCAGACGATGATCGCTCATTTATAGTAGTTTGGAACTATGCACGTGTAACTAAGTTTGAACGTAAGCAACGTGTACAAACATTTACAGTTTTAACAGCTCCATTTTGATTTACTC
>JAHLFQ010000028.1 GCA_018883705.1 Candidatus Cellulosilyticum pullistercoris | reverse complement strand
ACGCTTCCTGGTGATGGTGTTGCTACTAAACCAACATTAAAGATTGTAAATACTAAGATACCTGCTGCACTCCCTACAATTGGTGCAAGTAATAATAATGGATTTGCCAGTACATATGGGAAGTAGATCTCATGAATCCCACCTAAGGCATGAATGATTGCTGCACCTGGTGCTGATTCTTTTAAACTACCTTTGCTATAGATGCAGTATGCCAGTAACACACCAAGTCCTGGTCCTGGATTTGCTTCTAATAAGAACATAATGGATTTACCAGCTTCTTGAGCTTGTTCAATCCCAATTGGACCAATAATACCGTGATTAATGGCATTATTTAAGAATAATACTTTAGCTGGTTCAATAAAGATTGCACTTAAAGGAAGCAACCCTTTGTTTACAACAATCTCTACGCCACCTTTTAAGATGTTTGTTACTGTTGCTACTGCTGGACCTACTGCATAAAATCCTAAAATGGCAAGTAACATTCCTAAAATACCAACTGAGAAGTTGTTTACTAACATCTCAAAGCCTGCTGGCACTTTACCTTGAGCGGCTTTATCAAATTTCTTAATCACATATCCTGCTAATGGCCCCATAATCATAGCACCAATAAACATTGGTATATCTGCACCCATAATCACACCAAATGTTGCAATTGCACCAATGACACCACCACGTGTATCTGCCACAACTTTACCACCTGTATAGCCTACTAGTACAGGTAATAAGTATTTCAGCATTGGGTCTACTATAGTGGCTAACTCTTCATTAGGAAACCATCCTGATGCAATAAATAATGCTGTAATAAATCCCCAGGCAATGAATGCACCTATGTTAGGCATGACCATACCGCTTAGGAATTTCCCCAGTTTTTGTACCTTCTCCTTCAACATCGCTATCCCTCCAATGTCTTCATTATTTGCTGTCTATATAAGGTCTTTAGTTTACTTTCCAGTAAACCTTCTATACTTTCTATATCTTCTTTCTTTATGTGCTCTCTAAAGTCTCCATCTTCTAATACTTCACTACTAATATGACTCATAATTTCTAATTCAGCTTCTGTACTTGCACTCGGAACTAATGATACAATAGCTGCCTCTATATGTTTTTCATCTATTATAAGTGGCATTTTAAGCTGGATGACTCCTAACTTACACTCATTTACCGCTGCTGTTCTACAATGTAAAAACATCATATTGTATCCTGGTAAATAGGTTGTCGCTATCTTTTCTCTATTCATTAGGCCTTCTGCTATCAGCCTTTGTGCTTCATTGGTACAAGCAAAAAGCTTACTTGCTTCATCAATTATCTGCTCTATACTGGTAGCAGATGCAATGGCACTCACCTTAAGTGTTTCTAATATCCTTAAAATCGTTGTTCCTATTTTAGAGATGAACTCAATACTGGTTTTATCAAACTTAACTTCTTCCTTTTGAATTGGACGCCTTACCTTCTGGTGCATCATTTCCTTTAGGAATATTTTTAATTTTTCTCGGTCTTCAGCTAATAAGAATGGATTTAAACATACATTTGGAAAATCAACATCTAATTCTACTGTTGATATAATACACTCGATTGACTGTGCCTTTAATTTTTCTATATCAATATTAATGGCTGAGATATTTCCCTTAACTTCTATATGTTTAAAGATTTTCTCAATATTTGAAGCGAGTAATTTAGAGGTTCCAATCCCTGTTGGACAAGCTATGACAGCTGCTATTTTTTCTTTTGAATGATTTCTTTCTATGGCAGCTGCAAAATGCATGGCGATATACGCAACTTCTGCATCAGGTATTTTCTCTAGCTTCACGACTGTCTTAAGTATTTCACAAGCCTTTTCACAAGCTTCATAGACCTCTAAATATTTTTCTTTTATTTTATCTAGTAGAGGATTTCGTATGTTAAGTTGCATCTTGAGCCTATTAATCGCTGGTACTAAATGATTTAATAAATCTTTATTAAGCTTTTCTCTATCATTAATCTTGATTCCTAATTCACTTTCTACCTCATTAATTAAATAGGTAGTTAGTTGCATCATGTCTAAATTAAAGAAATCCTTATCTTCTTCAAATTTCTCTAAAATTAATTTAGAACCTTTGATATGCATTGTGATATAACCTAATTCATCTTTAGGAATACAAATGTTACAATCCTGTGCTAAATGATTGCAAATCGTTTCTGCTAACTTAAATTCAGGTAATTTCTCTAGCTCGGCTAATATCTCTTCATCCATCTGAATGCTATCTCCATTTTGAATTCTTTGAATGGTTAAGGTTAAATGGATAATAAGTCCGATATAAGCACTATCTGATAACTTAAGATTATTTTTGCTTTCTATCTCAGCTAGAACCTTTTGTATAATCTTTAGTGTCTTCACATCTAAGAACCTTAATATATTCTTTTTGATATTTAGATAGTCTTCTTTATATTTACTTGAATTTTTTAATAAGCTAATGATTTCTTCATCACCCATAGTCGTATGAAAAAGTTGTGATAAAATCTTTCTATAACTTTCTTCTTCACCTTCTAGGTAAATACCTACACCTTGTTTTCTAACAAGAGTCATTTTAAACTTTTTAAGTTCTTCTTCTATTTCATCTAAATCATTACTTAAAGTACCTTCTGACACTTTTAAGCAAGATGTAAAATAAACAAGCTTAAGAGGTTCTCTATTACTAATGAGCTCATAAAGAATGAGCCTTTTTCTTTCCTCTTTCGTATAGGTCTTCACTATATTTTCAACCTCTAGTAGTTCTAAGATTAACTCTTTGTTTTCTAAAGTCTCATCAATTAAAAGACCTACACCAGGCTTTTTAACAAACTTAAAGTCATTGTCATACAGCCATGTTTCAATACTAGGTAGTTCTCTTAAAATGGTTCTAGTACTTACTTCTAAATCTTTGGCTATATT
>JAHLFQ010000213.1 GCA_018883705.1 Candidatus Cellulosilyticum pullistercoris | reverse complement strand
CTGAGGTAACAAAATGGCCAATCCACAGAAAAGCACCATCATTCGAAGAACAATCCACATCAGCTGAAATTCTTGAAACAGGTATTAAAGTTGTTGACCTTCTTTGCCCATACCTTAAAGGGGGTAAAATTGGTCTATTCGGTGGTGCCGGTGTAGGTAAAACAGTTCTTATCCAAGAGCTTATCCGTAACATTGCTACAGAGCACGGTGGGTTCTCTGTATTTGCTGGTGTAGGTGAACGTACTCGTGAGGGGAACGACCTTTACCATGAGATGACAGATTCAGGTGTTATCTCTAAAACAACAATGGTGTTCGGTCAAATGAATGAGCCACCTGGTGCACGTATGCGTGTTGCTTTAACAGGTCTTACAATGGCTGAATACTTCCGTGATGAATCAGGACAAGACGTTCTTTTATTCGTAGATAATATCTTCCGTTTCACACAAGCAGGTTCAGAGGTATCTGCGCTTCTTGGCCGTACACCTTCTGCGGTAGGTTATCAACCAACACTTGCTACAGAAATGGGTGCATTACAAGAGCGTATCACATCTACTAAAAAAGGTTCTATTACATCTGTTCAAGCGGTATATGTACCTGCCGATGACTTAACTGACCCAGCTCCAGCGACTACATTCGCTCACCTTGATGCGAAGACAGTTCTTTCACGTGCAATCGTAGAACAAGGTATCTATCCAGCGGTAGATCCACTTGAATCTTCATCACGTGTACTTGATCCACAAGTTGTTGGGGAAGAGCACTACAGTGTAGCACGTGGGGTTCAATCAATTCTTCAACGTTACAAAGAACTTCAAGACATCATTGCTATTTTAGGTATGGATGAACTAAGTGAAGCGGATAAAGTAACAGTTAGCCGTGCACGTAAAGTTCAAAAATTCCTTTCTCAACCATTCTTCGTTGGGGAAGTATTTACAGGTACACCAGGGCAATATGTACCAGTTAAAGAAACTGTTCGCAGCTTTAAAGAAATTCTTGAAGGTAAACATGATAACCTTCCAGAAAATGCTTTCTATATGGTTGGTACAATTGAAGATGCCATTGAAAAAGCTAAAACTCTATAATTAGGAGGATAAAGCTATGGCAAAGACTATCAAACTTCAAATTATTACACCTACAAGAACCATCTTAGATGAAGAAGTAGAATCATTAATTCTTTCTACGACTGAAGGAGATATGGGCGTATTTTATGACCATGAACCAGTAGTAGCCCTTCTAGGTTACAAGAAAGTAACTTACAAACAAGAAGGTAAAAAGAAATATGCAACGACATTAGGTGGCTTTGTAGAAGTAACAAAAGATAGAGTAACGATTCTTACAGATGCTTCCGAGCTTCAAGATGAAATAGATATTGAAAGAGCTAAAAGAGCTAAAGAACGTGCTGAGAAACGTCTTGCAGATAAAAGTGATGGTATTGATCACCTTCGTGCTGAGATTGCACTTAAAAAAGCTATTGCTCGTATCAATTTAAAAGAAGGTAAATATTAAATAAAAACCACTTTACTTTTTTAGAGTAAAGTGGTTTTTATTATGTTATAACCAGTAAGAGCAAGATACAGGAAATAAATTAAAATATATAGAAGTTCATAAAAATAGTTGTCATCCAATTAAATTTGATAAAAATTGTAACAGTTTAGCTAGAAGACGTGTAAATCGTTGAATCATGAATCTAGAGGTATATAATAAAGTTTAAACACATAACCATTTTTAAGTTGGGAGCTAATAATATGAATACTTTTATAACAGCAGGCAATACGGTTCAAGGAGTAGGACGAAATAAGAAAGAGGAAGATAAAAAAAGACTACAAATTATTATTGATTATGTAGATAAAGTTTTTGAAACGCAAAAAGATCCGTATCATGGCACACCATTATTCGCAGATGCCATTAATGTTAGAACAGGAGAGCTCTTTAGTTGGAGAAATGAGGATGATACAGCATTTGTAGTTTCTAATTTATCAACCCAGCAAAACTTTATGCGTTTATTAGTTGGTTTATCAGCAGTAACAGGTAGCAGTAAGTATAAAGAGGCAGCAGTTACGGCCACTAAGTATATGCTTGACCATTATATGGATCAGGACCATCTCTTATACTGGGGAGGTCATACATATGTTAATCTAGAAACCAAGGAAGTTGTAGGGCCAGATAATAAAGCAATGGTTCATGAATTAAAAAATTGTTTTCCTTATTATGACTTAATGTTTGAAGTGGATAAGGAAAAAACCAATCAATTTATAGAAGCTTTTTGGAACGCTCATATTTATAATTGGGAGGATTTAGAGGTAGGAAGGCATGGAGAACATTTGGCTAAGCCTAAAGATTATCCATTTAATCATGCCTTTGTAGAGAAAGAACCACATCGCATGTCTATTGGGCTATCTTTTCTGAATGCGGGAAATGATTTAATGTATGCAGCTACAAAATATTATCAGCATAATGAGGATGAAAAGGCTTATAAGTGGTCTGAATATCTAGAAAAGCAATATGTAGGGGCAAGAGATCCTATTACGAAATTAGGAGCTTATCAATTTACTCAAAAAGTTCAAGACATTGACCCTATAGCCAATCAGATTCCAGATTCAGATACGAATTCCCAATATGGAGACCGTGCAAAACGCCAATTTGGGCATAGATATCCTAATGCTTTAGAAACAAGAATGTTACTAGGAGGCAGACCTTTAACGATTTATGCCATAAACACCTTAATGCAACTAGAGCTTTACTTAGAAATAGGTGAGAGAGCGAAAAATTATAAAAAATGGGCGATAGAAGCCGTGTTGGCATTTATTCACTACTTATATAATCCAAAAGACTATACAGTAAAACCTATGATAACAGATGGAACGGATTTAACAGGCTATACCTTAGAGAAGGATGGTTACTATGGCAAAAAGGGGACGGTTCTAAGACCAGTTAAAATCACTTCTCATTATTTATTAGCCTTTGCTAAAGCCTATTTTGTGATAAAAGAGGATCCAGAGATTCAAGATGAAGATAGAAAAGCCATTTGGGAAACCATAAGAAGTATGGCAAAAGGTCTTGATTTAGGTGATATAGGGGAAGAAATAAGGAAGAATCAAAGCTCAGCAGTTAATTTAGAAACAACAAATAGTGATGGAAGAGCTTTATTTGCTGTTTTAGAGTTATATAAGATAACAAGAAGAGAAGATTTACTAGATTTAGCAAGAGTGATAGGAAATAATATTGTAGAGACATGCTATCACTATGGTTACTTTACATTAGGTAAAGACTATGTTTATAGTGAAGTGGATATGGTAGAGCCATTAGCTCTTCTAGCTTTAGAAGCTGCTATTCAAGGGAAAGTAGAAGCT
>JAHLFQ010000212.1 GCA_018883705.1 Candidatus Cellulosilyticum pullistercoris | reverse complement strand
GTTCTTGATAGTTTTTTAGGATATCATTATCATAAAGGTCTAAAATCATCTGTAGCATTCTCTGTCCAACTTTTTTGGTACCTTCTCTGGTTTCTCTAGCCATACTTTGAACGGTTATTTGTCTATCTATTTCCCACAGTTTATCTAATTGATTAGCATTTAGGGCTTCATATACGAGCCTAATTGCTAATCCATCAGTATACATAAACTGTCCTTTTAAATAGACTTTAATATAAGCTTCAAATGTCTCTTTATCTTTAATGATATCATCTCTCAAGTAGGTCTCCATTCCATAGGAATGGCTAAAAGCACCTACTGGAAAGTTAGAGTCACATATTTGAAGAAGCTCAAGTAGTTGTCTACTAGTGGCTGTGGTCAACATGTCTAAATGCCTGCTTTAATTTTTTATTTTCTCTTGTATAGCTAAATTTTTCTTCATTTAAAAGTCTCTCTACTAAATAATCGTATTGTACAATCATAGCATCTTCTTCAAATTGTGCTGGTAAATGTCTATTTCCTAACATGTGTGCAACGATACCCATTTGCATCATGCTAGATGGACGAATCACTAATACATCATCTGCTTTAACACTAATTACAATAAGGTTCTTACCTTCTTGGTGTAAAATATCTCCATCTCTTAATGTATGATTAGGTGGCAAACTAATGCCTAGTTCTGTTCCGTGGTCTGTCTGTACACGTTGTACTCTCTTAAGTAAATCATCGCTTTCTAAAACAACTTTCTCTACATGGAAAGCCTTAATATCCTCTATCTCTTCTATATTACCTATAACTTTTTCTACAATCATCTTCTTCTCCTTGATATTCCTTGATGTTCATCCATTTTAGAATAAGAAGTATCTTTGAGCCATTGGTACTTCTTCTATTGGCTCACAAGTGATTAACTCACCATCTACCCTTACTTCATAAGTTTGTGGGTCAACAGTAAGTTCTGGTGTGCCATCATTTAATTTCATGTCTTTTTTAGTAAGATTACGAATACCTTTTACTGGAAGTACTACTTTTTCTAATCCTAATTGACCTTTGATATCTTCTTCATAAGCCGCTTGTGAAACAAAAGTAATATTGCATGCTTTAAGTGCTTTTCCATGTGCACCAAACATGTTTGTATATTGTTGTGGCTGTGGTGTTGGAATAGAAGCATTGCCATCGCCTACCCATCCATTGACTACCATACCGCTTTTAAGAATCATATTAGCTTTTACTCCGAAGAAAGCTGGATGCCAAATAACAAGGTCTGCAATCTTACCTACTTCAATAGAACCTACGTAATCACTAATACCATGTGCAATAGCTGGATTAATTGTGTACTTAGCGATATATCTCTTCACTCTATTGTTATCACCATACTCATGATCTCCTTCAAGGCATCCTCTTTGAAGTTTCATCTTATGTGCTGTCTGCCATGTTCTTGTAATAACTTCTCCTACACGTCCCATAGCTTGTGAGTCTGAACTCATAATGCTAAATACACCCATATCATGTAAGATATCTTCTGCTGCGATTGTCTCTTTTCTAATTCTAGAATCAGCAAAGGCCACATCCTCTGGCACACTTGGACTTAAGTGATGACATACCATGAGCATATCTAAGTGTTCTTCAATTGTATTTACTGTATAAGGTTTGGTTGGATTTGTAGATGCTGGAAGCACATTCATATGTGATGCCATCTTAATAATATCTGGTGCATGACCTCCACCAGCGCCCTCTGTATGGAAGGTATGAATTACTCTTCCTTTGATTGCATCAATTGTATCTTCTACGAAACCAAACTCATTAAGTGTATCTGTATGTATCGCTACTTGTATATCCATCTCATCTGCTACTTGCAAAGAGTAATCAATTGCTGAGCGTGTTGCACCCCAGTCTTCATGAATTTTAAGACCAATAGCACCTGCTTTAACTTGTTCTATATTAGGTTCTTTAGCTGCACCACTACCTTTTCCAAGTAGCCCAATATTCATTGGAATATCATCTACAGCTTGTAACATACGATGAATATTCCATACGCCTGGTGTACATGTGGTTGCTTTACTTCCTTCTGCAAGGCCTGTCCCACCACCAATCATAGTCGTCACACCTGATACAAGGGCTTCTTCACATTGCTTTGGATTAATAAAGTGAACGTGAGTATCAATTCCACCTGCCGTAACAATTAATCCTTCACCTGCTATAACCTCTGTTCCTACTCCAATGATAAAATCAACACCATCCATAATAAGCGGATTTCCAGACTTACCAATAGCTGCGATTTTACCATCACGAATACCAATATCTGCTTTATAAATACCTGTGTAATCTAAAATGATTGCATTTACAATAACAACATCCATTACAAGTGGATTTTCTCTTGTTTCTAATGAATTTTGTCCCATACCATCACGGATAGACTTTCCACCACCAAATTTCATTTCTTCACCATAGATGGTCTTATCCTCTTCAATTTGGATAAATAACTCTGTATCAGCAAGTCTTATACTATCTCCTGTTGTAGGTCCAAACATCTCTGCATATTGTCTTCTTCCAATTTCAAAGCTCACTTTATTTATCCTCCTTTTCTAATAGGCCATCTACTTGATTGTTAAGTCCATAAACTGCTCTTTTGCCTGCTAAATCAATAAGCTGAACTTGTTTTTCATTACCTGGTTCAAATCTTACTGCTGTTCCTGCTGGAATATCAAGCCTTTTACCATAAGCTTTTTCTCTATCAAATTCAAGGGCTTTATTGATTTCATAAAAATGGAAATGAGAACCCACTTGGATAGGTCTATCCCCACGGTTAACAACTGTAAGTGTTATACTTTCTCTATCTTTATTACATACAATAGGTTCTTTACGTAAAATATATTCTCCTGGTATCATCTTTTACTCTCCTTATGCAATTGGGTTATGTATTGTTACAAGTTTTGTACCATCTGGAAAAGTAGCTTCTACTTGTACTTCATCAATGAGTTCTTTAATGCCATCCATCACATCTTCTTGTGTGAGGATTTGTCTACCTTCATTCATGAGCGTTGCAACACTTTTACCTTCTCTTGCACCCTCCATAATTTCATCTGTAATTAAGGCAACTGCTTCTGGATAGTTTAGCTTAATACCTTTTGCTTTTCTTCTTCTAGCTACTTCTGCAGCTACTACGATAAGTAACTTTTCTTTATCTCTTGGTGATAATCTCATTTCGTTCACTCCTGTACAATTTAACTTATCTAATAATTTTTCATTAAATAGTTTATTATATACGCTTATACAAAACAATTACTTTGTATAAAAAATATTATTTTATCTTAGACGAATACATCTTCATGACTTTTCATAAAAGAGACATGAATACTATTATTTATAGGATTGATGCCTACATAAGCGTTGACACCAAATATGTCTTTTAACATAGAAGCTGTTACAACTTCTTCTACTTGCCCCATCCTTACTACTTCTCCCTCTTTCATAACAATTAAATAATCGCAATACATAGTAGCTAAATTAATATCATGTATCGCGGATAAGGTTGTTATTTGAAGGCTTTTTACTAAATCCATAAGTTGTATTTGATACCCTATATCCAAGTGATTTGTAGGCTCATCTAATACTAAGAATTGTGTATGCTGAACCAGCGCTCTAGCTATTAAAGTCCTTTGTTTTTCACCACCTGAAAGCTCTGAAAATGTTCTGTTTTTATATTTCTCTAACCCTACTTTTATTAACATCTGTTCTACCATTTCTAAATCTTCTTTAGAGTAATTCTCCAAAATTGACTTATAGGGATACCTTCCCATCTTCACTATTTGTTCAACGGTAAAATCAAAGTATGTTTGAGTTTCTTGAGCTAACACTGCAATCTCTTTTGCACATTCTTTATCTCTCATCTTACGTAGCGCTTTATTATCTAGCCAAATACTTCCACTCGACGGGCTATACAACCTATAGATATTTTTAAGTAGTGTAGACTTTCCAGAGCCATTAGGCCCTATAACCCCTACAAAAGCTCCTTTAGGTACATCAAAAGATATATCTTTTAATATTTCTTTCTTTCCTATCTCAAATCTTAAGTTTTTTACTTGTAATTTAATCATCACTCTCTTCCCCCAAATGAATAATTCTTCTTAGAAATTAAATATAAGAAAAACGGACCGCCTATAAGAGAAGTGATAATCCCTATAGGAATTTCTATTGGTGGAAAAAGACCTCTTGCAATCACATCTGAGATAATTAAAAAGATAGCACCTACTAACGATGAAAGTATAATCAGCTTTTTATGATCGCTACCAACTAAAGTTCTACATATATGAGGTACAACAAGTCCTATAAATCCTATTGCTCCAGTTACGGCTACTAAGGTTGATGTTAATAGCGTTGATAATACTAAAATAATAATCTTAATACGTCTAACATTCATACCAAGGATAATGGCACTATCATCACCAACTAGTAAAACATCTAATGATTTAGACATTATCCATGCAACCAATATAACCACTATAAAAGCTACAAACGGGAAAAATAAAACTTGCCATTTTGCTCCGCCCAAACTTCCTATGGTCCAAAATAATGCAGACTTAGCTTGATTGGCGTTTTCAGCAGAATAGATTAATAAATTTGTAAGTGCCGAGAAAATGGTTGAAATAGCCATTCCTGATAACACTAATCGTGTTGTAGATATTGTCTTTCCCATTTGGGTACCTATTATAAGAACTAGTATGCCTGATAAAAGAGAACCTACAAAAGCTCCAGTCGTTATACTATTTATACCTACTTCAGACATTCCTCCTAATACAATAACTGCTACCGCACCACATGAAGCTCCTGATGATATTCCTAATACATAGGGCTCGGCAATTGGATTTTTGGTAATACACTGCATTAGTACACCACAAATTGCAAGTCCCGCACCACATATAGCACCTAATAATACGCGTGGAAATCTAATTTCCCATATAATGCTTTGTGTCATAGCACTGCCAGC